>RFHO01000042.1 GCA_003696385.1 Planctomycetota bacterium
CCGATGATCCCTACGCAGTTTACGACGCACTGCTCCGCGACATCCGCCGGGCGCAACGGATCATCCCCACCGCCGTCGAGGATCCCGAACTGAATTGATGCCCGGCAGCAGGGATCTGCGACCGCTGCTCCGACGCGCATGCCCGCAGGCGTGGCCTGTGTCGCCGTGGCAGCCGATTCTCTGATCCCCAACCGCTCCCCTCGCGGCGGCCGTCCGCTCATCCCTGCCCCAGCCAGCGAACGAGCGGCTGCGGACAGATGCCCAGCATCAGCAGGAGGGCGGCACACGCCCAAGCGACCAGCCCGGCGACCCACCGCGTCATCGCCGTATCCCGGTCTTGCGGCTCCATGCCCGCGCCGATGTCGCGGGAACCAACACCACCCTCGGCGGCAACCGGCCGCAGCTCACGTTGCGAATCGTCGGTTTCCCGAGGCGACACGCCGGGACGATCGCTCGCGCGGCCACCACCTCGCTCCAGACTCGCGTCGCTACCGGTCAATATCGCCGCACCAATCGCAACAGCCGCAAACACGAAACCCAACCAGCTCAGCGCGCCCACGTCGAACACGCCATCCAGTTCCAAGACGAGCCCGACGAAGCCGACCGAACCAGGAACGCCAGCGACGATGAACCGGGCACACCGTGACGTACACGTGGGTCGGACCACTCGGCCCCCGCCCGATCCTCCCACACCATCGGCACCGTGAAAGGCAACCGCTGCGACCGCCAACATGCCGGCCGGGAGCAACTGGCCGGCGACGATCGCCGCACCACGCCAGGCCAACACGTCATCGGCGAACACCGCTGCGAGGATCAACGCCGCGTGAAACGCCAGCCAACACGGTAAACGCCGTTCCGTCGACGATTGCGTCACGCACACACCAGCGTTCCACAACGCTGCCGCCGCGAACAGCCCGGCCCCCCCTGCGGCAACGGCCCCATCTGTGGCAAACACCGAGTCGGCCAGTCGAACGGCCAACCACATCGGGAGCACCGCGATTCCATACCAGACCAGACAGACCGCCGGATCTCCACACCTCGTGGTCGGGGCATGCCACCATCGATGCAGCGGCGTCCAGGGTACGCGGAGCGCAATGCCCATCGACGCGACCAGGAATGCCCACGGCCGCCATTGTGCCCACAGCGCTTCGGCCACCCGGTCGCCGCCAACCGACCAACCAGCCGCCGCCCAGTCGACCTGGAGCACGCGGTGACCTTCGCTCGCCTGTCGCCACGCAACGGCGAAGCCGACCATCGTCAGCCCACACAGCAGCAGTACGTCACCCGCGATCATCCACCGAGCCGCGCGTAGCATGCCGGTCCGGTGCCGTTCACTCCCCGGATGTCCGCAGGCCATCCCGAACCAGGCGATCCATCCCGCCGCCGACCACAGGCATCCCCACAGCAGCCAGTCCTGCACGACGACCAGCCCCACCGCCGCTGCCTGAAATGCCAATACCAGTGCACCGCGCGCGCCGATCGATGTCCGGGCGAAACCCGTATCGGCTGCCGGCCAGCAACTCCGGCACGCCACCCGCGAGTTGCGCATTCGGCCACGCGGAGTGAACCAGGCCACCCAAACCGCCCACTCGACCCCCAGCAGCAGCCACAGGCCCGGTGCGTCTACCGCCGCGCTGAGTCGGATCCGCAGCGACCGGTCCATCCCCGAACGGCGAACGTCCGTGTCGTCAGCGTCTTCGTCAGTCCCCGGCGGACCGAAACCGCGCGTCCTCTGCGGCACGAACAATTCCAGCGGCAACCGGAATTCTCCCAGCGACGAAGCCGCGTACCAACCGGCCGACTCGCCCTCTGATCCCGAGATCCAACCACCCTCTCCGTCGGCTTCCAAACCTTGCGACGCCGCCGTGTCTTCGTCGCTCCGCCACCTCCCCAAAGCATCGACACTGCCGAACACCGTGACCACGAAGAAAACCGTCACCAGTAGCACCGACAGCGTCACGTTGGCCCCGACGATGCTTCCATGCCATTCCGGTCTTCGCCATGCAGCGCACAGCATGGCCAGGCCGACCAGTGGCAACAGCAGCAACAGCAGCGGCGTGTACTCCAGCATGGCCTCGATCGCGACACCTCCGGCAGGACGGACGGCCTCCGGAACCGATGCCGTTCCCCGGCCGAACGAACGCGGAACGCTCATCCGGCAGTGACGTCATCTTCGGAAAACACCGCCACAACGGCGCACCAAGCACGCGACGAAGACGATGAGCCCCGAAATGCGTCGCCGCATCCGCGAACGCTCCGATCATGGAAACTCGCAGGCGCGCGAAAAGTCTACCGCGGCGTCTTCCCCGACAAAACGCCACCGGTCCCCCGCATTCCGTCGGGCCGTAACGGAGCCCGGGCGGCCCCCCTACGTCCGAAACTTCACGAACGCAATCGGTTCGGCACACCACGAAAATGCGCCGAGAAGGAGGTTCCGACGCGCGGCAGCGCGCAATCAATGACTTGGCCGGTGCGATAGGGAAACCGCGAACCACGCGACGGATGGTTACGTCCGCGCCAATTGCCGCGCCTGCGAAGACGTGACTCACGCGAGCCGGCCGGGCAATGGCTTTACAGCGGGCGTTCCTTCCGGCGCTGCCGTCAAAACGCCTCGGTATCACTCAACCCGCGCAAGCCAACTCGGCCGTCAGCGCACGTGGACATGCCGGCGACCTGCCGGAGTGGAGACAGCTGCGGAGATCTGTCAGTGGTGGTTGTTCTCGTACTTCCAAATCACTGATGGCAAAATGCCACGCAGCTGCCCCCGCTCCGACCGGTCGTCGGCTTCCCGTCAGAGACCGCACACCGTCCGCTGTGATCACATGAGAGATCGCCGCAATGCCGCTCGCTGCTGTCCGCGACAGCGACGTGATCGATCGCGTGCGGGGCCTTCGACAAGGCAACAAATGATTCGCCGCCGTGTATACACTGTCTCGTCCGGGAATGTTCGTCGCTTTCCACGTTCGCAATCCACGTTTTTCTGCTTCGTTGTCCCGGTCGCGAAGCAGCCGCCGTGCGAATGATGTACGGCTAAACAAGACACGAGGGAAATTCACCGCGCAGAGCGCCTTGTAACACCCACCTCCAAGCATGCGTCGCTTGGGGATTTGTCCGCTTCACACAGTCTGCTCAGAATTGGCAAACGGCGCGGTGACGCCCCAAGCTTGGAAAGAACACAGCGCGGCTGAGCCTGCGGTTCGCCGCTCCGTCGTCCGAAGGCGGGCATGCAACGGAGCTTCCGGTCCTCGAGCAGCCGGTCACTGAGGCACGGGCGTCTGGTCGAGAATCTGCCGCAGGATCAACGCCGCCCGCCGTCGATGGCCTTCGCGCAACATGCCTTTGCAAACCACGCGGTGGGCCAGCACGGGAATGACCAGCTTCTTGACGTCGTCCGGTACGACGAAGTCGCGCTGTTCGCACAGCGCCATGGCCTGTGCCGTGCGATACAGAGTCAGTGAGCCGCGCGGACTGACCCCAAGCACCAGCTCGGGGTGGTCGCGGGTCTGGCCGACGATGTCCAACAGGTACCCGGCAACGTCGTCTTCGACGCGCACGCCACGAACCTGTGCCTGCAATTCCCGCAACTGCTCCAGCGACATTACGGGCTGCAACTGCTCCACCGGCTCCCCGTCGCGGTGATCCTTGAGGATCTCCAGCTCGACATCCCGATCCGGATACCCGACTTCGGTGCAAATCGTGAACCGATCGAGCTGGTTTTCCGGCAACGGGAACGTGCCTTCGAACTCGAACGGATTCTGCGTGGCGATGACGAAGAACGGTCGGGGCAACGGGTAGGTATTCCCCTCGACGCTCACCTGCCGCTCCTCCATCGCCTCCAGCAGGGCACTTTGCGTGCGCGGCGTCGTCCGGTTGATTTCGTCAGCGAGCAGAATGTTGGTGAAGACGGGGCCTTTGCGAAATTCGAACTCGCCCAGGTTCGGCAAGTAGACGCTGGATCCCAACACGTCGCTGGGCAGCATGTCCGGTGTGCATTGCAACCGGCGGAAGTCGCAACTGAGGCTGCGGGCCAACCCCTTGGCCAGCGACGTCTTGCCGACACCGGGGGCGTCCTCGATGAGCACGTGCCCCTCGGCGAGCAGGGCAATCACGGCCAGGCGGATCGGCGTGGGCTTGCCGAGGACGACCCGTGCGACGTTCTCTTCCAGCTTCCCGATCAGCGTCGTCGTCTCCGTCGCCACAGGCTCACCTCCTTCCGCCGCGTGCGGCCCCTCTTTCGAAACGACGGGCCCCGTTCGTCCGAACGGACCGCTCGGTGACGGACAGCTTATCAGGCCCCAACCGGCATGCAACCTGGAGCTGCGTCCCGTTCGTTTCGCGCCCGATCGCAATGGATCACCGGGCTCTTCAGCGCGGACCTCCAGCTGTGGCCACTCCATTCCTCCGGCCATGTCAATCTGCTGCGGATACACAATCTGCAGCGAGTACATCAGGCGTACAGATTTCGGCGCCGGTGACGGTTCCGACCGGTTCGTTGCGACACGACATGCCTGTGGGTCGATAGGAAGTCCGAAACTGTCGGACGTCTTCCGCCGGTGCCGGACGGTTGAATTGGTGCGCTTCCCG
>RFHO01000361.1 GCA_003696385.1 Planctomycetota bacterium
CTGACGAAGCGGACATGTCCGTCGCACATGGCAAAATGAGCACCGCCGGAATGGCGGTCTTTACCGTCCGGATTGCCCGCATTGCGGCCGTGCTGAGAGGCGATTGGGCCGAAGGGCGGCCGGTTCCAATTGCTTCCGGAACAGGCCACGTAGTTGTTCACGGCCCACACGCCGGGAACATTCGAGCGTCCGCGTGGTGGGGGGACGAGGGAGCGCACGGGCGTGCGGGTCAGTCGAAGCGAAGGGTGGCGACCAGGTTGGTGGCGGCGTCCTTGACGCGCGGCCAGTGGGCGTCTTCGACCGCGATCACCAGGCCGGCCTGACGGCCGTTCGGCGCCGTGCAGAGGTAGTACAGCCAACGCATGTTCAGATCGCCGTCGCGGCCGTGAGCAAGCACGGCCAGGCAGCGGATCCCATCGGGCAGGGCCGGAGCCGTGAATCGTTCGAGCCTGGTCAGTTTCTCTCCCAGTGCCTGCCGGACGCTCTGCGTGTACTCCTCCAGCGGCGGTTGCGTGCCGGGCCGCACGGACGGGACCGCAGACAGATTGCACTGTGCGAGCAGGTGTCCGTCGCGGACCAGTCGCAGCACGGCGACGCTCTCGGTCTGATGGAACAGGTACCAGTCTCGGGACAGCGTCAGGTGAAAGCCCCACGGTGTGCGGAATTCGATCCGCAGGTCTTCGTCGCTGGGACGGTCCGGCAGTTCCTGCCGAAGGCGTGCGGCGATTTCGTTTGGAGGCGTCCGCGGTTCACGGTGGATGGTGATTGTGGCGGTCACATCCAGTCCCGGTGAAACGGCGCCCACGTCACGCCGTTCCGTCTGGCGATATTCGACGGTGCGGACGCAGCGGTCTCGGGTATCGAAGGTGATCGTGCCGCGGCCGGTGACCGTGGAGAGGGCTCCAGTGACGGCGCCGTCGGCTGTGACGTGCAGCGCGAATTTGGCCGAATCGGGGGGCGTGTCGTCGGCGGGCATCCGCGACAGGCGGACTTCGGCGTTCCGGACGGGTTCCAGGCCGGTGAGCATCGGCACCAGCCAGACCGGCGGATCGTACGGTGTGTCGGCGGCGGGCAGGCGGCGACACAGGAACGGGAGCGCGGCGCTGTCGCAGGGTGTTTGCAGCAGGTCGAGTTCGTCGCGGTTCAGGCGGGCGTTGCGGCCGACCGGCAGCAGCCCGTCAACCGAAGCCCAGACAGCGATCGTTCGGCGCTCGGGACGCAGCGTCTTGCGCGTGCGGCGGTCGTTGACCACCGCTTCGCTGAAGGCGCGCTCATAGAACCGTACCGAGCGGATCTGTTCCCAGGTCGCGCCGGTCGCGGGAACATAGCGCTCCCAATAGGTGAACTCGGCACGCGCCGCCAGCGGCAGGGAAGCCGTCTGACCCGGGCCGACCAGAGTCTTCAGCTTGCCGGTGACGCGAAGAGAGAACGTAGTATGGTAGGTGCGTTGGCCTTCGAGCGTTTCGCCGGGTGCGGTGGGGACGTCGGCCGGTCGGCCGGGGGCGGTGTCTGCGGCGTTTTCGTCCGCTCGCGCCGCATGGATGCCGACGAGCAGGCCGATCGTCCCCAGCAGGAGAGCGGAACGCGCCCGACGCGCGTAAGGCGGCATTGCAGCGGATGGGAGTGTGGAACGACGCATGGAAACGGTCCCGCCATGTGGTGAGGAACGAAGACGAAGGCGAATGCGTGGGACGCGCGGCCTGCCCGGAGGCCGGCGACGCACGAAGCGTATCGCATACGGTCGATCGTGCGGAGACCATTTGGGACACCGCTGCCGACTGTGGTCGAATTCACCGATCTGCCGTGTTCGGGGTGCTATCAAGCGACGACCGGGGCGGGGCGCCGGGCCGTTTCGGCGGCGTTTTTTGAGTGTGGCGGCGATGCGAGGCGATCGGGTGCAGACTGTGGCTGCGGAGCCGATGCGGCAGGCGCTGGCGCGGACGGCCGTGGTGATTCCCGCCCGCGACGAGCAGGAGGGGATCGTACGCGTGCTGCGGGATCTGCCGGCGGTGGGGGTGGTGATCGTGGTCGACAACGGTTCGCGGGATGAGACGGCCCGGCGGGCGGCGGCGTTGGGGGCGGAGGTGGTGCATGAGCCGGTCGCGGGCTACGGCCGGGCGTGCCTGCGGGGGTTGCGGCATCTGGACGAGCGGTATCCGGCGTCCGTCCCGGACGCGCCGCAGTGGGTTGCGTTTCTGGATGCCGATCATGCGGATGATCCGCGGCTGCTGCCGGAGTTGGTGGAGCCGCTGGCGCAGGACGAAGCGGATTTCGTGCTGGGCACACGGCTGAAGGGAGCGTGCGAGCCCGGAGCCCTGCCGCCGCAGGTGCGCTGGGGCAACCGCCTGGCCGTGTGGCTGATGGCCCGGATCTGGGGCTTCCGCTACAGCGATCTCGGCCCGTTCCGGGTGATTCGGCGTGCGGCGCTCGAGCGCTTGCAGATGACGGATCTCGATTTCGGGTGGACGGTGGAGATGCAGGTCAAGGCTGTGCTGCACGGACTGCGGATCGTCGAACTGCCGGTGCCGTATCGCCGCCGCATCGGACGCAGCAAGATCAGCGGCACGGTCGCTGGAACCGTGCGGGCGGGCACGAAGATCCTGTACACCATCGCCCGCTATGCCTGGAAGACCCGCGGGGTGCCGCGTGCAGAGGGAATTCCGCAGAACGTGGCCTAGCCGCCGCGATTGGACGGTCGTTGCGGCTGCGGCCGTGGGGCAGCTGGTGGTGGCGGCCGTGATCGTGGCGATCAGCGGGGCATTTGCGTACGAGCAGCCCGTGCGGCAGCGACCGATCGTCGCGGTGGTCGCGTTGCTGATCGGTGCCACTTTCGTGCAGCTCGGCGGACTGGCCGCCGCAGTGCGGCTTCCGGCGGACCGGCGGTTGGAGTGTCTGATTCTCGGAACGGCCATCCTGCTGCGCGGCCTGTGGTGCGTGACCGAGCCGATCCAGGAAGTGGACGCGTACCGCTACCTGTGGGACGGTGCGGCGGTCGTTTCCGGCGTGGATCCGTATGCGTACGCGCCGGCCCGGGTGCTGGCGGCGGATCC
>RFHO01000362.1 GCA_003696385.1 Planctomycetota bacterium
CAGGCCGTATTCCGAAAGATCCCAACTCGGGGTCGGCCCGGCGCTCGGCTGCCCCGGTGCGGCAATCGGTGGGCCCCAAGCGAGCGCACCGTCGCCGGCGTGCCGGAGCGTGTCGGGAGCAGTCTCGAGCAATCCGAAGGCTCCACGTACGACTTCGGCGATCGCGGAAGTCCGTGCCGATGCGGCTCCGTTCTCCACGCGGTCCCCCGCGCGGGCACGTGCGGCGACTTTGCCGAACTGCACGTGACATGCCAGGACGTCCACCGCCAATCGTTCTTCCGGGGTCGCCGCCAACATCCGCAGCTCCTCCAACGCCCGACTCGGGTCGGCGGTTTCCGACGCTCCCGCTGAGTGCAAGGATCCGTGCGCTTCGCGTCGCGCCACGGCCACGACGAGCGTTTGCCACAGCATCCGCCGTGCGGCTTCCTCCGACGTGTCCAGATCGTCGTGAATCACCAGCGCTGCCAGCCGGTCCATCTCCGGCGGAGGCGCCGCTTCTCCCCGTCGCTGTTGCTCGGTGCGTGCGGCAGCCGAGCCGTGAACGCGATCGTGCACGGCTCGCAGCAGAGCCAGCGCGGCGTCGTAATCTCCGGATTCCCGGAGCAACAGAGCCGCAGTGATCCAGCGGCGCCTGCGTTCCTCCGGAGACGGCCCCGGCGAATCCTCGTCCGTGCCGGACTCGCCCACCGGCCCCGCGGAGCGTGCCGGCCGTGCCGACGAAACAGCGGGCGCCCCGCCAGCGGCCGTCGCCGAAGCCCGCTCGGCGCCACCCGCCGGAGGCGGCATCCAGTGGCGGGCGATCGTCCGGCCGTCCGTGCTGAGCAACAAGTCGCCGAAGGCGAACACGTTACCCAGCGGCCGTGTCCACGCCGGGATGGGAAAACGAACTTCGCCGGTGCCCGTATCGACCAGTGCCCACCCTCCGGCGGCGAGCGGAACGACCGCGATCACCGGCCGCGGTCGTTCATCGCGGGGGCCGTCCGAAGACGGCGCGTCGGCGTCGGCTCGCCGTGCGCCCTCGCGCCATGATGCCGCCGGCAGCAGAGCCGCCCGTCCGGCAGGCGCTCCGGTCGCCGCCGTCCACGATGCCGCCCCAGTGGCCAGATCCAGCGCGCGCAGCCCCCACGACGTCTGCACGATCACCTGCCGGCCAGCCACACCGATCAGAGCCAGCGACTCGCGCCGCGGCGCGGACCACAGCACGCGCCCGTCGCGCGCGTCCAGACGAGCCAGACGTCCGGCGTCCGGACAGACGACCACCGCCGTTCCATCGCTCCGCGGCTCGATCGCGGTCGCCTGAAAGCGGTTCCACCAGTCGACGACATTGTCCGCCGCACGCATGCTGTTCAGCGACTGCTCGGCTGAAAGCCGCGGAAAACGAGTGACGAACGCCACGCGGCGCATCAGCGGATCGTACCCGACCACCGCCGCCGCGGCCGTGGCACACAGCAGCAGACGCCCACTGCGGCGGATGGCGCAATCGGTCAACAGGCGGGCCGTGGTCTGTGCCGCTGCGTCGGTGATCTGCAGGATGCTGCTGGTCCACAGGACGTCGCCGGTCGCGGCGTCCAGAGCATTCAATGCCAGGCCGTCGGCGGTGAATTCGAGATTCCACAGGCGGTGAAACTCTCGGCGCGGCAACGAGGCGAACACGCCCTCGCGACGCCACACCGGCCGTCCCGTTTCCAGATCCAGCGCCAGAAGAGTACGCGGATGATCGCGGTCGGCGACACGCAGCATCTGCATCGCGGCATCCAGCGAGGCATCGTGTCGGCCGAGTTCACGCACGGGCGGATCCACCACGAACACCCGCCGGCCGTCGGTCGTCGCCCAGCCGTGCAGCGTGTCCGCGGCCCACCGGCGCACGAGCAGCGCAGCCAGACGATCGCGGAACTCCGGCAGCACGACCGGCGGAGGTTCACTGCGGCGGGCGGAGTCCGACGGCCTCTGCCACAGCAGCCGTCCGGTGTCGCGATCGAAACAACGGACCCCCTCCAGCGTTCGCACCACGACCACCCGACCGACCACGACGGGGCGCGTCACCGGGAGCGCGACGATCCCGTGCGCGGACAGCCGCTTCCGCATGTCCGCCAGCAAAGGCGACGGCGGACTCGCCAGCAACTCGCGCCGCCACAGCGGGCGCGTCGAAACGAACCGCCGCGCCGGCGGAATGGTCACCGCAGCATCGCCGGCAACCTCGGCAGCCGCGTCGGCGGGCGCGGTCCGCCGAACTGCGGCGGCCAAGGTACGTTCCAACCACCGGAAGCGATCCGCTTGATACCGGGGATGAGCCTGAACCGCCGACCAGGCGACCGACGCCGTCGCGACGTCCCCACGGTCGGCCGCAATCACCAGGATGTGTGCCAACGCCTCCAGCCCGGCTCGGGTCGTGGGGTAGCGACGGTACACTTCGAGCCACGGAGCGTAAGGATCGCCAGCGGTGTGGTCGCCACTCGGTCCGGGTCGGCCGCCGACCCGCTGTGCTCGCACGGCCTGCAACCGGCGCGCGGCCACGGGGCCGAACGTCGCTTCGTAAGCGGACTGAACCGCCGAAGGCAGACGTTGCAGACGCCGAACGGCGTACTCCCAGACGTGGACGATCCGGTGCTCGTCCGCTGCGACGAAGCGATCACCTCGAGCGGCCAGCATTTCGTTCGCGACGGAGAAGGCCCCGGACAGATCACCCGCGGCCAATCGCTTTTCCAGCTCGTTCCGCCACAACTCCGCCTCGCGGTCGATCGGAAGGCCCGCCGATCCGGCCGTCGGCCGTGTGTCGGCCACCTCCCCACCGCCGACTCGGCCGCCGCAGCACAGAATCAAGCCGCATGCCGCGAATACCGTCCACGACCGGAGGAACGTCACCGAATCACTCCCGTTGGTAAAGGAACGGTGTTTTGTTACGGTGAAAAGTCGTCCGGATGCGGCGCTGCGACCGATCCGGCGGTCGCCGACGCATGGCACTCGCCAATGACCGGAGACTCCGCAACCACGTCACCGGGTACGAAAGGATTGTACCGTGAACGGTTCCGAACCGAGTACTTCGCCGCGACGCCGCCCTCGGAATGCAGGATGCATGCGGTGGCCGGCACTCGTCGTTTCGTTCGTATTGGCGGGACCGCTCCTGACCGACGGCACGCTCGGTGCGGGCCGTGCAAACGGAGCCGACGCCGAGGCGCCGCCGTCCCGGTCCGTCGAAGCCCGGCAGCGCTGGGCTGTGCTGCGGATGGCCGGAAAACGCGTGGGCTATGCACGAACGAGACGCTACCGTGATGCCGCTGCGCCGGTCGTCCACACGGACGAACGCATCCACCTCCGCTTGCGCCGGTTCGGCCAGACACTGCGGCTGACGCTCACGACGCACACGCAAGAGGATCTGCAGGGCGATCTGCGGGCGTTCCGCTACGAACAGGCGAATCCACCGGCGCGACCGACCGTCGTCGAAGGACGGATCGAGGAGGGTGCGCTGTGGATCGTCTGGGATGATGCCGGACACCGGAGCGAACGGCGGATTGCGTGGCAAGCCGGGGTCAAGACCGGCGGCTTCGTCGAGGCCGACCTGCTGCGGCGACCGCCGACGACCGGCATGCCCCGCCGGTGGAGGCAGTTCGCTCCGGAACTGCAGAAGATCGTCACCATCACCGCAAACTGGCGGGGCGAACGCACCGTCCGGACGCTCGAGGGCCGCAGCGTGTCCGCTCACAAATACGAGCTGCGCAACTCCGCCCTTCCGGAAGTTCCCACCATCATCTACGCAACGACCGCCGGTCGGGTGGTCAAGACGGAAACGGTGCTCGCCGGCATGACGCTGGAGATGTTCGAGGTGGACGAGCGGACGGCGGTGGAGGAGATCGGCGAGGAAGAATTCGACTTCGCGGCAGCCACCACGATCCGCGTCGATCGCGTGATTCCGCAACCGGGCAAGCGCCGTTCGGTGACGTACCGTTTGAGCCTGCCGGACGAGGATCCGGCGCGGCTCATTCCGGCCGACCCCCGTCAACGAGTGCAGCGGATCGATGCGACCACGATCCGGCTGGAAGTCCAGACCGACCGGCTTCCCGAACACCCCCGGATCGGGCGTACCGGCGAGGAATTCCTGCGGCCGAACCGATTTCTGCAATCCGACGATCCGCGTGTGCGACGGCTGGCAACCCAGGCGGCGGGTACGGCCACGGACCCGGCACGGGTCGCACGGCAGATGGCACAGTACGTGTACCACGCGATGCGGAAGAAGACGTTCTCCATCGCCACCGCGACGGCGGCGGAAACCGCCGCCCGCCTGGAAGGGGACTGCACTGAGCATGCGGTCCTGCTGGCGGCCATGTTGCGCTGCCGGCGAATACCGTCGCGCGTAGCGGTCGGCCTGGTGTACGTGCCGGCGCTGTCGGCGTTCGCCGGGCACATGTGGACCGAAGCGTACCTCGATGGCCGCTGGTACGGTCTGGACGCAACGCGGGAAGACACCGTCGTCGGACCTCTGCACATCCGCGTCGCCAGTTCTTCGCTGGACGACGCAGACGGATCGCCGCTGCTTGCATTCGCTTCGCTGACCAGACTGCTCGGACGGCTGAAGATCAATGTGGTTTCGTGGCGCTGAGTCGCCCGAGCACGGCGGCACAAGGCGGGGATGCATCGACGCTTCCCGCCCCCGTCGACTCGTCTTTGCGGAAACACACCGATGTCGGAAACCGATGACCGCATCCGCCGGCTCCGCCGCCGCTGGAAACCACACAAGGAGCGCCTGAAGGACGACCCGTTCGGCAGGGACACATGCATCCGATTCCATCGCGCGTGCAGCTGGATCGACCGCGCCCTCCACTGCGGCTCCGACGATGTCGATCTCGCATTGATCATGCTGTGGATGGGGTTCAACGCCCTGTACGGTCAGTGGGACATCGTCGACAAGTGCCCAAAACCGGATGTCGAATCGTGGAAAGCGTTCCTGGACAAGATCCTGAGCCTCGATGGGGACGGGCGCCTGCCGAAGACGCTTCAAGAGCACCGGCAAACCGTGGTGAGTCTGCTGGGGAATCCCTACGTCAACAAGCACTACTGGAAGACGCCGGATGACCTGGGTGCGCTCAAGCGGGCGAAGAGCAAAGGCCGCAAGGCGCTCTCGTGGTATTTCGAGCGGAACTGGCCGACGATCCTCGAGGAAACCCTCGACCGCGTCTACCTCGTGCGCTGCCAGCTCGCCCACGGTGCGGCGACCTACGGCGGCAGCAGGAATCGCAAAGCGGTCCAATTGTGCGTGGACGTCCTCGACCCGCTGTTGTTCGCGATGCTCAACATCTGGATCGATTACGGCGCCGACGAAAACTGGGGGAAACTGTGTTATCCGCCGCTGGATGGGGACGCATGACGGCCCGAGGCTGCCGAGCCGTTTGCCCTCGGGGTGCCCGATCGGTCGGATTACAAACAAAAGGGGGCGCGGCGGACCGGGCCGTGCCCCCTTCGGTTCGCGCTGTCGGCAACACAGCGATCGGGCGTTGTCAGCTCTTCCTGGGAATCCCGAGCTTGGCGAGCGTTTCGGCGACCTGTTTGCCGTGCCCGCGGGCGTTGACCTTCTTTTCGATGTGCAGGATCTTGCCATCCTTGCCGATGTAGAAGGTCCAACGATAAGGCACCGGACGCGTGGCGGTCACCACGCCGTACTTCTTGGCGGTTTCCTTGGTGGGATCGCTGAGGATCGGATAGTCGAGGCCCAGCGACTCGGCGAACTTCTTGTTCACGTCGGGTTTGTCACAGCTCGCGGCGAAATACGCCACGTCGAACTTTTTCAGCTCATCGCCGCTCTCACGGAGCGACTTGCACTCGGCCGTTCACCCGCCGGTGAACGCCTTGGGAAACCATGCGATCACGACCGCCTTCTTCCCGCGGAAATCGGACAGTCGGTAGGTTTTGCCGTCGCTTCCGGGCAACTCGAAGTCCGGAGCCGGATCGCCCGGCTTCAGGTCCGCAGCCTGGACGACCGACGCCAGCATCAAGCCGGCCCCCAGAACACCCAGCGCCATCAGCAGCACGCTTTTCATTGTCCTTCTCCTGCAACACGATCCCACATATTACCGCCAAGAACGGTTCGCGCGTCGGTTCATTCGACATGCACGCGAACGCCTGCCTTCTTCAGACGTTCCAGATGCTTCGTCCTCGACTCTTCGGACAACGGATTCCCGGCCAGATACAGGTTCCAGAACGGCGCGAATCGTTGTGGGCCGGCCGCGTCCTTTTCCGCCATGTCGGCCAGCGGCCCGATGTCCTTGATCTTGTTGTTCTGAAGAAACGTCCATCGCAGCTCGGTCAGCGCCGTCAGCGGCGAGACGTCTTCGATCTGATTGTTCGCCAGATCCAGGTTGGCCAGCCACTTCAGAGAAGCCAAAGGCTTGATGTCGCGGATCTGATTGTCCGCCAGATACAGCGACGTCAGTTTCGGCAATCCAGCCAGAGGACTCAAGTCCTTCACGCGGTTTCCTTCCAGATACAGTGCGTTCAGCGCCTTGAGGTTGGCGACCGGGCTGATGTCGCTGATCTGGTTGCCGGACAGGTTCAGGTATTGCAATTTGGTCAACTGGCCGAGCGGCTTGATGTCCTGAATCTTGTTGTGCGCCAGATCCAGCGACTGGACGTTGACGCACTTGCCCAGCGGAGTGACGTCCGTGATTTCATTTTTCGCCAATCGTACTTCCGCGAGGTTGCGGCAGTGTTCCAGACCGCTGAGATTCTTGATGCCGCGACCATCGGCGTGGAGGAAGAAGATCTTCGCCAGGTCTTCGTCGGTGATCTGCGGCTTGTTGATCTGTTTGCGTTTCAGGATCTCGCGAATCACCTTTTCCAGATTAGCGTCCGGAAACTTCACTTCCGCCGCCGAAGCGACCGAAGCGACCATCGCCACAGCGCACACGCAGATCAGAATCGGGCGAAATCGCATGAAGGCATCCTCCTGTCGAAGTTTCACGTAACGACCAGATCCAACTGCCTGCGTTACAGGCCGGACGGAAACGGATTCCGCCGAAGGGCCTGCCGAACCCGCAAACCGGTCCAGCGAGCGTTGCAGGCATTCGGGGCGGGTGGAAAATGGGCGGGAACAACGTGCATGAAGTCTCGTACGATTATGTCCCGGCGACGGGCCGTTGTCACGCGCTCACCCTCTTGCGAGGGCGCCACGGCTGCTTGCGCGGGACGAGCGAAAGCTGCGCGAAGGCGCGGCACTCCGTTACGGGCGAGTGTCTTGCAGCGACCGCCACCGGAGTGCGGCAACGATCACGTCGGCTGCGGCGGCACAGCCGAAAGGCGTGCGGCCGGAATGCACGTGCCGGCCGCGGCCGTATGACGGCGGATCGACCACGAGCCTCCGCGCGTGCCGGTGGGCGAAATCGTGCACCTGCCTCGCGGCCGGACGAAGGCTGCTCCCCACAGTCCGTGCCGGCTTTCCCGGAGAGGCCGATCGAATGACCACGGCGTCGGACAGCTTGACCGGTTTCTGCAGGGCCGCAACCGAGCTCATCGCGCAGGGGGTCAACGGCCGCGGCCTGGCCGAACGGCTGCGTGCGCCCACGGCGGCGGCGCTGGCGGACGTCGCCAGGCGATTGGCCGTCCGAGCCGGGCGGGTGGGGATCGTCACCGGCTTCTTCGTGCCGGATGCTCCCGAGCCGGTGCCCGAAACCGACGGTCCGCTCGCCGCCGCCGTGCTGGCCGACGTGCTGGCGAGCTGCGGACACCGCGTGGAGGTCATCACCGATCGGTTCTGTGCGACGTCTTTGGCCGCGTTTTTCGAGTCGGTCGGCGTGCGGATCGAGCGACTGGCGGTCGTCGGCGCCGGTGACACCGAACCGCCTGGGATCGGATCCCCGTCCGATGCGGTGTGTGCAAACGCCGGTCCGGACTCCGCGCGGCAGCTCGGCGACCCGGAGCGCGGCGATGGCGAATCGCCCTCCGGCGATCGGTGGGCGGATTATGGCGTATTGCTTGCGATCGAACGCGCGGGACCGTGCGTCGAACCGATCGCGGGCGCGGCGGCCGGCCAACGTGCTTCCGGCGTCGCGGCACGGCATCTGAAC
>RFHO01000363.1 GCA_003696385.1 Planctomycetota bacterium
CTCGCGACGGGCGCACCGACGATCCACCGCCGCTGGTCGCTGCGGCCGACCTGAAAAAGCAATTGCACGATCCGCGGCTGCGAATCCTCGATACCCGCGCGGGAAGTGACTACGTACGCGGGCACGTCCGCGGTGCCGTCCTGGTCGACGTGGCCGACTGGACGCGTTCGTCGAGCACGGAAGAAAGTCTGCTGGACGAAGAAGCGTGGGCCGAACGCCTCGGAGACCTCGGCATCGAGCACGACAGTCGGGTGGTCGTGTATGGGACCAGCTGGCCGACGGCCGCTCGCATCTGGTGGCTGTTGCGGTTTCAGGGCGTCCGCAACGTTCGCCTGCTCGACGGAGGCTGGTCGGCGTGGCGAAAGGTCGAAGGACCGATCGACAATCGGCCGCCGATGATCGACGCAACCGATTTCACCCCCCGACCGCGGATCGAGCTGCTGGCAACCAAACCCGAGATCCGCCACTGGCTGCAGAAAGACTCCGTGCAGATCGTCGATGCGCGGTCTGCCGAGGAATACCGACGGCACATTCCCGGAGCCGTCCACATCGAATGGACGCGGCTGATCGACGAGCGCGGGCACATGCGATCGGCGGCGAACCTCCGGACGTTGTTTCGAAAGGCCGGTCTCGATCCGCACAAACCAGTGGTGGCCTACTGCCGTTCCGGAGCCCGTGCCAGCGTGATGGTCATCGGACTGTACCGGGCCGGCTTCTCCGACGTGCGGAACTACTACTTCAGCTGGAACGACTGGATCAGTCCGCCTCCCGGTCCGGTGGAGACGGTTTCCCGCTGAGATCCCCACCGGCGGGACCGACCGGAGCCGTTTCGGGGATGCAGAAATACGCGTCCCGACTGGGTGGTGGCTGTCGGTTCAACCGCCACAGGCGGTACGGCCGCAGCTCATACGCCAGCCGGGAGACGCCCTCCGTCAATGAATGGCATCCGGAAGAAATCAACGCACCGCCGAACAGCAGGACAATCAGCAGTCGCTGCATCGCATCGCACTCCCGCCTTTTACGAAACAACGCCGCCGCATGCTCTCGAGAACCCGGAACGCTTCGGCGGCGGACTGTACCGCGCTGCTCCGGTTGGGCAAAGACCGTTTCGCAAACCAGGCGGGGCGCACCACAAGGCGGCTTTCGGGCGATCCAGCCCGCTCGCGGTCCCTGTGAACAGACGCAGCCGGATCACAGAACGAACGATACGCAACGGAAAAGTCGAGCCGTCCGCGGAAGAGGCAAAAGGCAGCGCCGATCCGGGGAAGTGGACCGCCCGCGAAGAAAAGCGGAGAGGAAAGCAGTTACCCGGCCAGGACTCGAACCTGGAACGGCAGGACCAAAACCTGCTGTGTTGCCAATTACACCACCGGGTAGAGAACGCCGCGGCCGCCGGTGCAGCGTCGGAAGTTTATTGCGAGTCGGAAATGCGGACAACCGTGCCCGGCGCAGCGCGACCGAGCGCTCGCCCGATGCGGCCCGATCGCCGGCCCCGCCCGCGCCGCACCGTCAATTCGCCAAGGCAAGGTATGCCAGAAGATCCGCGAAATCCCTGACCGTCAGTTGCTTCTCCAGCCCCTCCGGCATCAGAGACTGGCCCGTCGCGGTCAGCGACTCCAGTTCCGCGCGCAACACGCGATGGGTTTCTCCGCCGGCTCGAGTCAGCGTGATGCCAGTGGCGGTTTCTTCGGTGATCACCCCGGAAATCGTTCGACCGTCCGCGGTGATCGCCAGATAGTTCTGGTATTGCGGATTGACTTCGCGGTTGGGATCGAACACGTTGACCAGAATCGTTTCGGGACCGCGGTTCTGAAGCGTTTGCAGGTCCGGTCCGATCGGCGTCCCTTCGCCAAAGAAACGATGGCATGCCGCACACACGCGACGGAACACCGCCCGCCCCCGAATCGGATCTCCGTCCACTGTCAAAGCCGCCCGATACCGGCGAACGACCTCGGCACGCGGCGACGTCTGCTGCGTTTCGAGCAGTTTTCGCACCCGCTCGGCAACGGCAGCGTTGGATGACCGCTCCAGGGCCCGCCAGTCCCGGACGTTGATTTCCGCGGTCCGGATCCGGCCCGCCAGCACGGCGTCGAGAAAAGCAATCGCCCATGCCGGGCGCGACTGCATCAAACGCTCGACCTGACCGCGGGCGGACGGCGTCAATTCGGACCACCGCTCGATCAGCGCCGTGGCGACTTCGGGAGAACGGAACGCCGACAGCGCCTTCCAGGCGGCCCGTTGAACCTGCGGCGGCCGCGTCGGTGCCAGCGCCGCGAGGATGCGGGGCAGCGCCTCCCGCTCGCCCACCAGCCGCAGCAGCTCGATCGCAGCAGCCGCTTCGCCCGCATCGCTCGACTCGGCCCCGCGCAGGACCGCTCGCACCACGCGATCGAACACCCCGGCCAGTTCACCGCGACGCAGGCTCTCGAGCACCTGCGGTCGCCGCCCGGCCGCCTCCGACGCGACCTGTGCGGCAAACAGGGCATCCTGATCGGCTATGCGTTTCCACACGTCCTGCAGAGCTTCGATGTCCTGCGGCCGACCGCGCCGAGCCAGTTGCCGGACCAGTTGCAACAACGCCGCACGCCCGCCCGACGAGCGCACGAAGGCGGGGCGACCGGCCAGTCGTCGCGCCACCTGGTCCGCGCCGCCCGACAGGGAGCTGAGCGCGGCCGTACGGATCCATACCGAGCCCGCGTCCCGCTCCAGCAATGCGGCCAGCGGCTCGATCCGCCAAGCCACCGGAAAGGCGCCGATGCTGAAGCCGAACTGCATCCGGACACGCGGATCGGGATCCGCGGCGCGGTCGATCAGAGCCTTGCGGAACGCTTCGACCGTCGGCCCGTCTTCTTCGGAGACGCGTCCGGCGAACCGCTCCGCCAGACGCACGGCGTGTTCCCGCACACGGGGATGCGGATCGTTCAACGCCCGCGTCACGATGGGCAGTCGCAACGCGTCCAGCCCGGCCAGGACGTAGAGGGCATGCAATCGGCCGAGCGCCCTGCAGTCGTCCCGCCGCTCGGCTGCACCTTTCAAAGACGGTGCGGACGCGACACCGGCCACCGCAGTCTTTTCGAGAAGAGGTACGATCGAGCGGTCCTGGCGTTCGTACAGCAACCGCGCCGCCGTCTCCCGGTGCCAGGCGTTGCGATGGGACAACAGGCCGACCAGCTCTTCCGACGACAACGCGGTCAATTGCGGCGTCCGTGCGGGACGGAAACCGGACGGCACGATGCGATAGATCCGCCCGCGGTCGCGGCCGCTGGTCAGATCCAGATGACGTTTGATCTGCGGAGGCAAGCTCTTGGGGTGTTCGATCACTTCGCGATACATGTCGAGCACGTACAGGCCGCCGTCCGGTCCGTTTTCCAGCTGGACCGGGCGAAACCAGGTATCGGTGGAAGCGAGGAATTCGCGATTCCGGTCGATCCGGACGGCACGGGGAACGACGTCCACGAACTCGACCCGTTTGCGGTGCACGATGTTGCTGCCGACGTCGGCGACGAACAGTTGGCCCCGGCAATCCGCCGGAAAGGCGTCACCACGATAGATCTGGATGCCCGTGGAGCCCGTGAAATAGCCGGCTGCGCGGCCGCCGCCTTCCACCGGCCCGCGCACGATTCCGGCGACCCGCAACCGCGTCCGAACGACCCGCCACGGCTCGACCGGACTGATGCGGAAAACGGGCGCCTGCCCGCCATCGACGGCGATCCGGACGCGCGGCGACGGCGCCGCAAGATACGGATTCCGCGCGATGTACCGGTCGTCGTACACGATGAACTGGGCATGGTCGCTGTTGGAGCACACGTAGCGCCGCCCCCAGTCGTCGAAACTCATGCCGTGCTGGCCGCCGCCGCTTTCCGGGCGGAAATCCAGTGTCCGCGGATCGAAGGAAAAGTCCCGCCCCCGGAGCACGATCGGCGTCGTTGGCGAGCCCGTAGCGGCCGGCTTCGCACGGGAGGGGCTCGCGGAATCCGCCGCGACCGGCAGCAGGGATTCCGCAACTCGGCGGACCTGCGCTCCGGAACTGCTGGTGGCCCCGTAAATCCGGTTGTCCAGGCCCCACCGGAAGCTGTTCATCAAGCCCTGCACGTTGGAGCGGCCGAAACCCGTCCAGACGACGGTGTCGACGTCGGCTCGTCCGTCGCCGTCGGTGTCCTTCATGTAGTGGATGTCCGGCGGTGCCCCCACGAACACGCCGCCGTCGTAGCAGATGATCGCGGTCGGCCACGACAGCCGTTGCGCGAAGACGGTGGCTTTGTCGAATCGCCCGTCACCGTTGGTGTCTTCCAACAACCGGATGCGTCCCAGGCGTTCGTGCTCCTGTTCGGAATAGTCGCGCATCTCGACGACGTACAGTCGGCCGTCCGCATCGAAGCTCATCGCCACCGGATCGGTGACCAGGGGTTCCGACGCGGCCAGTTGGATTTCGAATCCCTCGACGAGGCGGAACGAGCCGAGGGCCCGTTGGGGCGACAGCGCGGGGAAACGGGGAAGTTCACCCGAAAAGTCGATTTCCCGACGCGGCTTGTGTTTCAACGCACGATCGATGAACCGGTACGCTGCAATACGGATTTCGGTCGGGAAGTCGTGGCCACACGGCGGATAGACGACCTGCACGCGGTCAGCCGCGGAAAACAACGCGTAGACCTCGCGGATTCGCGGGATGGCTTTTTTCACACCGCGGACGTCGAAATTCGAATCATGCAGCGGTGAATTCGAAAAGAACGGCCGCGGGGCCAGAGCGGCGATCAGCTCATAGAAGTCGAAAGGAACCCGGTCCGGGTCGAGCCCATACACGTCACGGATCCGCGGCATGTAACGATCGCTGGTCCAACCCTTCAGATTCCCGCCGTAATAGTCATGGAAGGGCGTCCATCCGCAACTGGTCACGATCACCTTGATCCGGGGATCGAATACGGCGACGAAAATCGCGTTGTGACCGCCGAGCGAATGGCCGATCACCCCGATCCGCTGTGGATCGACGATTTCCAGCGATTGAAGAACGTCCACGCAGCGCATGTGGTTGAGGATGCCCTTGAGCGTGCCGGAGGGATACGGATCGGCGGCGAAGTCATAGCCGGACAGATCGCCGAAGGACGGATAGTCCGGCGCGATCACCACGTAACCGCGCTGGGCCAGTTCCTTCGCGTACTGACGGTTCGGACGCGGGCCCTCGCCGGCGACGATCCGCTTACCCTGTGCTCCGGTCGGATGCAGCGCCAGCATCGCCGGGAGCCGTGCGTTTTTCTCCGCGGGATCCGGCAGATACAGGTCCGCGACCAGATCCTTGCCCAGTTCGTCGGTGAAGCGGATCGTCCGTCGGCGGAAGCCGTCACCCTGTATTTCGGCGGTCACACGGAGCTTCAGCGGCGGTCGCGGACGCGGATCCGGCAGTTCACCGATCACGCGCTGAAGGCCCTCGAGAATCTGCCGCTTCCGCCGGTCCCACTCCGCCCGATTCGTCACCGGATGCGCGCGGCCATCGGCCCCAACGTAGTACAGCAAGCGACTGTGGTCGGCGATCAGGCCGTCGACCACCGGTGGCGGTGAGTCCGTCACGGAGTCC
>RFHO01000364.1 GCA_003696385.1 Planctomycetota bacterium
CCCCCTTCGAACAGTCACCGGCTGCGAAGCGAGTGCCACGCCACCCAGAGAGCTCGTTGCCACGCCCGCGCTGGCGCCACTGACACCACCTGCCACAACATCAGCCAGTTTTTCCATTTTGACTCCCTCCGCTGATACGTGCCGCTGTTCGCCCTTCTCTTTCGATCTTCGACGTCCTCTGTCGGTCGACGTCGGCAGCGTTCGGAAGTCGCCCTCCTTACGAGAAGCGGTTCGGATTCTGACACGTCGGCGTTACCGACCGCCGGAGCGTTCGACACGCACCCGCTGCAAACGCACACGCCCTGCTGTCCTCATCAGGACGCCGCCCGACCGCCAGTGGCGGCTACGTCGTGTCGATGCTTCGCCATGGATATGCGCGGGGCGGTGGAAACATGACACACAACAGAAAAAAACTTCTCATCCACAGCCAGCAACTTTGCCGTGCCGGACTTCGGCAGGACCGACGATGACGCAAAAGCGTGCCGAACTCATCGGCCACGACTCAGCCGGCGGCAAGGGGGCGTAGAGAGGAGTGGAGAAGAAGCCGGGCGGTGCGTGGGCGCCTTACACGCCGGCAGGGGTCGGGCGAACCCTGGAAGGGTGATCCGGCACAGTTCGGAAACGCCGAGCAGGCGCAAAAGACGCTCAATCAACCGACCGATCATCGCGCGGATCGACACGCAGATCGCCGAGAATCGTCCATTTCTTCCAGACAGGCAGGGCGTTCGCGAAGCGGACCGCCGGCTCGTCCGTCCCCGGATCGACGATGCCCACGGCCAACCGATACGTTCCGGCCGGTACGTCGCTCGGAACCTTCACGCCGAATGCGAAGTCGCCCGGCAACCAGCGGCGGATGTCGACTTGGGCCTTCGCCTCTCCTACGATGCGTCCGTCCGGCGCCAGCAGAGCCACGCGCACCGGCCACGGATAATAGAACGGCGCGACCCCCTCGTTGACGCCGCGAATGCGGACCTCCACCACGTCGCCGCGCCGCACCGGCGATGCGTAGCGGATTTCGGTCAGCCGGAACTGGTAGCCCATCTTTCGCACCAGCTCCGCACAACGCCGCGTGAACCGCTCGTCCGGCGGTTCCTCCAACGCCGGGCAATACGGGCCGATCCAACTGAAGTGCCCGGCCGCGATCATCCGCAGTGTCGTCGCATAGCCCTCTCCCAGCCAGCGGCGGGCCTGCCCCGGCACCATCTCGCCCCCGATCGGTGCGACCTTCCAGTTCCCGGCACGGCCGCTGCGCCGCAACCCCGCCAGGAAGGACCAGTCTTTCCCGTTGTCGGTGTCTTCGGGAAACATGTCGTCGTGAAAGCCCAGCCAGGGCAGTTCGCCGGCCGGGCCGCGCGCGTAGCGGGCCATCAGTTGCTTGTCCGGAAACGCCCGCCGGTATGCCGCCAGCACGGTGCGCTGCGTTTTTTCGGAGGCGAACAGCTCGGTCCGGGGATACGTGTGCCACTCGCCCCAGTGCCCGAGCAGCCCCACCTGGATGAAGGCCACCCGCGGATGCCCGTTGTATCGGCGTCCCAACGCCTCGATGAACCGGACCATCGCAGCGACCATCCGCGGGTCGTCGTAGTCGGGACTCAAGCCTCCGCCGAACTGCTCATACGGCCGCAGCCGCACGCCCTTCGCAACCAGCCAGTCCGGCAGTCCGGTCGGTTTGCCCGGATAGTCGATCCACACCCGCAGCACCACGTGCCGCCCGCGGGCTGCCGGAACGTCCCATTCACGCCTTTCCCATTCGCCGAACCGGAAGTCGCCCTCCACCGGCTCCAGCATCTTCCACGACACATACTGAAACACCATCGAATACGGCTGATGAATGGGGCCGGCGTTCGTATAGGGACACCATCCCTTCAGCGGGTTGTCCAGCGGTCCCGGAGCCGGTTTCGGCCGAACGACGACTTCCGCCGGCGCGCCGCCGCAAAACATCACGACAAAGGCGACGATTCCCATCCAGCTCGCGATCAAACCACACAACCGCTGTCGAAAGTCCACCGACACGTTCCCCAGCTCCCACAGGCAAACAGCATCCAGCAAGCCCCGCCCGGACCGAATGATCCGCCAGCGATCGGATCGATACACGTGCGGCGATTCGTTCACGACGCTCCGCCGCGGCGGATTGAAGCACGCAATGGTGCGTCGATCGCAGCGACGCTCCACGGCCGCCGCGATCGGCTCCGGCCGCACCACGGAACGACGGGCGTCACCGGTCTTCGAAGGTCACCTGGACTTCGATGATGCCGACGGCCGTGTTTTCGCGCGGCGTAATGTTGATGCGGATGGCGTCGCACACGAGAGGGGCGGCCGGGTGGACGACATTGAACTGGTTGGCCCGCGTGTCGTAGCGGTCGGTCGTGTACAGCGGGAACGGTTTCCACCGGCCGTCCTGGCGGACTTCCAGCGACCACTCCTTCGGCAGCCGCACGTCGCCTTGCCAGCGGTCCATCCAGAACACGCCCACGCTGCGGATCCGCCTGGGCTCGCGGAAGCGGCCGACGATCCACTGCTTCTTGCCCGGCTGTCCGCGGCTGGTCCAGCGCGGCACGCGATTGCCGCTCGACCAGCGATCCACCTTGCCGTCGCCGATCGCGTTGACCGTGTCTTCCGCAGCGGTGTGCGAAGCGGTGATCTCGGCGAAGACGCTTTCCCTGGGCAGCGCGTGTGGGTCGAAGACGGCCAGCGACCTGTCGGTCGGGAACCAGACGGTCATCGAGCTGATGCCGCGGTTGTTCCACGCATAGTAGGGCGTGAGCACCAGTGGCCGCGTTTCGATGCCGCCGTCTTTGGTCAGCGCCTGCGCGGTCAGTTCCACCTGAATGAACGAGCCGCCAGGGATGCGGGTGGTCTTCAACCTGGCCCGGGACGTGTCGGGCCGTTTCTCGAAGAAGAACCGCTGCGTGGCTCCGCCGTTGTCGACGCCTTCGGCGCACAGCACCAGCGGACCGCGCGTGAAGGCGATGCGCTTGCGGTTGGCCGCGACGGCCGGATGGCACTCATTGATGCGGACGGGCATCGGCAGATGCAGGACCACGCGATCGCCGCGCCGCCACGTGCGGTCGATGAAGGCAAAACCCCGTTCGACCGGCGCTTCGATCGGCCGGCCGTTGACCGACAACGTGACCGGCTCGGCCCGGTCGTCGGCATAGCGGTACAGATCGCCGGGGACGAACCGCTCGCCGGCCCACGTCGGAATGCGCAGATGCAGCCGGAAGTGCACGGGTTCGGCCGGATCGACGGCGATGCCG
>RFHO01000365.1 GCA_003696385.1 Planctomycetota bacterium
AAGCGACACGATGGCCGCACCGGCCACCGCCACCAGCCACCACACCGATGCATGGGACGAATCACCTCCGACCACCTTCGGACGGCCAATCGATCCGGCGCCGCGCGCCCGCGAACGCAAATTGATCGTCATCACGGCCGCACCTCCCGAGTATGCACGCTTCGGCTCCGACGTCTCCGCTGCACCTCCCGCAAGAACGTCTGGAAATCGACCAAGGCCCACGACGACGCGACCTGAACCGCGCTACTGACCGTCGCCGCCCACAGCAGCGCCCAGACCACCGGAAACGTGAACAGCTCCGCCAGCAGTACCGCCAGCAGGCTCGTCAATGCGACACTGGCCACCCGGAACCGCTTCGGCCGCAGCTCGTCGGTGTGCCACCACCAGCGGCGCAGACCAAACAGCAGGGCAAAGAACACCACAAACCCCATCCACGTGGGCCGCCCCCACCGGTCGACGAGCGGATGCCGACCGACCTGCGAAAACAGGCCGAAATCGCTCCGCAATTCGAGCTGCAACAGTTCCTCCAGCCACCAGGCGATGAAACCCAACACCGCCCCCGCGCAGGCGTACGACAGCCGCCGCAATTCGCGCTCATGCACGATCCCTTCCCAGAACTTGCCCAGCAGCAACAGCAACCACGCCCCCACACACGCCGTCACTCCGAAGTACGCGACGTGCGGCCAGTCGCCCAACGGATAAGCCAGTTCATTGACCGCCGCGGTGATCGACGCCACGCACACCAGGGCCACAGGGCAGGCGGCCGCAAATCGCACGATCCGCGCCCGCCACGGAATCCGCCGGGCTACGTTCGGTGACGCGAAGACGCTCCCGGCCCGAGCGCCCCTGCCGAAATCGCCGCCAAATGCGCCGTGCGGCCGGTCCCGCGCCGCTTCCCGTTCCTGGCACACGTCGTTCCGGACCCCGGCTGGTCCCCGCACGCAACCGACCAGCGAACGAATCATGAAAACCAGAAGCTGGTACACCGCTAGAATCGCTGCCGCAGCGATCAGCGCAGGCAGGGCATACTCCAACACCCCTGCGAGCACTCTTCGCCCCAGCAGGGCGGCAAGCAGCAACATCGACGCGACTGTCGGCCAGAACCAACCCGTACGCCCGCCGGCACGCGGTTCCGCATGCCCGTCGCCCCGACGCCGCAGTTCGGGCCGCCGGTCTCCTCCCGCTCGGACCTCGGCGACCCGGACACCAATCGGAACGGCTTGTTCACCCGGCGAATCCGCCGCTGCGACTGCACCCCACCGTGCACCATGCGGCTGGGTGTCCGCGGGGTCTCGGGAGTGGCCCCCGCCGTCGTGACCATTGACGCGCCGGGGCGACTGCATCCTCTCGCGGGCGATCGCAACGGGCGAACGGTCGCCCGCAGGTCTCCCGTCGCCGCTCACCGCGACACCAGCGGTTATCACCGGACCCGGGGGGTCCGCCGGCGCGTCCGCCGCCCGTGCCACTCCCGCGCAGGCCGTCGCCGTCGCGCCGGCGACGGCGGGGCAACCGCCACGGCACGCAGCCAGCTCGTCAATGAACCGTCGCACCGAACCGGTCCGTCGCCTCGGGTCCTTTTCCAGGGCCGCCGCCAGAACCGGGCGTACCGCATCCGGCACCGCCGTCCAGTCGGGCGTGTCAGTGAGGTGACGCATCAGAATCTCGGCCGGAGTCTCGCCATCGAACGGCACGCGACCCGTCAGCATCTCGTAGGCAATCGTCGCCACGGCGTACACGTCGACCTCGGGTCCGTACGACCCGCGCGCCACTTCCGGCGCCATGTAGTGAACCGTTCCCACACTATGCGTGTGTGCGCTGCGACGACTGGGGGCAATGAATTTGGCCAGGCCGACGTCTCCCAGCTTGACGACGCGACCGCTGCGGTAGACGTTCGCCGGTTTCACGTCGCGATGCACGATCCCGCGCTCGTGCAGATACTGCAGTCCTTCGGCCACCGGCCGGAGCCAATCGACCACTTCCGGCAACGTCACCCCAGAGGGATGTTCGGCGATGAAGTCCGCCAGCGTCGGGCCGGCAACGTATTCCATGACGATCCAGTAGTCGGCGTCCCGGTCCTGGCGGACGTCGAAAATCGTCACCAGCGCCGGGTGCTGAAGGTTCAGACACTGGCGGATGCCCCGCAGCTCGACGTCGACGTCTTCCTGCAACAGCTTCAGTGCAACCTCCTTGCCCGCATCCGAAACGGCGTAATACACCTCGCCGAAGCCACCGCGGCCGATGGCCCGCTTGATCGTATAGCCTTCCAGCGGTCGATCGCCGGGCTTGAACGCGTATTTCATGTTGTTCACTCCCGACCCTGGACCGCACCGTCATTCGGACGCCCGCCGACCGCTGCACCGCGACCGAAACCGCCCCGGATCCGCCGGTCGGACCTGTTCGGCCGCCGCCGAGCGTTCGACGTCCAACCGCTTACCGACCGAACCGCCGGATTCGCTCCGGCCGCCGAATCACGAGATACAGCAACGCTCCCAGCAGGTTCCCCAACAGGATCACCACCGCCCAGGCAATCTTTTCGTTCCCCTGCGACGGCTCGTTGACCAGGCAGTCCACCAGCACCCAGATCCAGAACACGAACAGCAGCAGCCCCACCAGCCATTTGATCAACAGAAAGGGCAGGCTCAACAATGTCTCGATCATGCCGGCGTTTCCCGCAAATCTCGCGTCACGCGGTACGCGACGCGAAAGCCACCGTCCGCCCGGATCGAACACCGGCCATCCCCTTGCGACGCCCGGCGCCCGGCACGCGCGACCGTACAAACACGGCGAACGGTCACGCCCCATCCGATTCCGAATCGCCCAGCGGCCGTATGCAGATCATCCTGCCTTCCACTTGGCAGCAACCCCCATCCGGTGGGATTTGACACACGGTCGCACCCGCCGGCGTGCCCGGAGATTGCACGCCGAGCCGAAAGACCGGGCCGCCCGTCTGTGCAGTGCCGTTCGCCACCAACAGGACCTCCGGTTCCAACCCGCACGACAGATGGCTCCTTCCACCGCCGATCAGCAGGATGTCGCTGTACAGGACGACTCCGTCGACGCTGAACACTGTGCGATTGGGCTCGTCGAACCGCAGCACCGCGGTATTCGTCGCCGGCTGCGGACGCGCGAACCGTATCGTCAATCCCGCCAGAGCGATGCGGGCCGAAGACGGCAACCAGACCGCTCCGCGGACCGAACGCGATTCTACCGTGCAATCTGCGAACGCTTCCAACCGGTGCCCTTCCCCTTCGTCGACAATCCGCGCATGCCGACGCGCGACCGGCCCCAGCAGCGGTAGAAACGCCTCGCCGTCCCTTGCGCCGCGGCCGTCCACCATCGAGGCGCCGTCGCCGATCAGCGATCGTGCATGTTCCCCCTCGCCCCCGTCACCGAAACCTCCGGCTGCTGGGACCCCGCTGCTGCGTCCCAGTACCACGGCCCTCCGCACGGTCAACCAGTACGTGCCACCCCCGTCTATGCTCAGTTCGTACCAGGCCGGCCCGGACTGCATATCGGATGCCGCTGCCATCTGGCTCGTCATGGACGCTCCCGTTCAGCAATCTTTGTCCGCCGCGAGCGACGGTGCGACGAATCCCTGGGCGAACCGCGTCTCGTAACGGCCGGTGCAAATGCACAGTCGCACGGCGTGTCCCGCCGGATCGTCAGTGGGGACGCCGATCACCGTCCGCTTCGGCCACCACGCCCGTTTCGCTGCGCTTCAGGTACGCGTCCACCTTCGCCAGGACGTCACCGGAGGTGGTCTGCGCATCGCGTTCCTGTTCGTGCACCGGGATCAGATCCGTCATCGTCCGCTCGCCGGCCAAAACGGCTTCGCGGACTTCCAGTTGTTTGTTCAATTCTCGGATCAGATTCCGGGCGCGGGCAAGCTGCGAATCGTCCACCGTCAGCTCACTCGCCGACTCGGCCGCACGCAGCGCCTGCAAGCGCGCCTCCAGTTGCTCCAGCTGAACCTCCATGTCCTGCTTGGCCGCCAGCAGGTTCCGCAGCTTCTCCTGATTCGCCTTCAGCGCCCGGCGTCGCGCCTCCACGATCTGTTGCTCCCGGCGCAGTGTCTCCTCCATCAACTCCAGGCGGTGGAACCGCGTCTGCAGATCACGGAGCAGTTCACCGCGCGAATACTCGCAGCCGGCAATCCGGTATACCGGCTTGTTCTCATCCAACTGCCTTCGGCGCAAAGCCAGAGCCACCCGCTGCTCCTCGACGGCCGCGCGCCGCCGCTGCAACGCCTCGGTACGGTCTTCCAGTTCGACTTGCTGCTCGGCGATCACGTGCATGCACTGCCGGATTTCCGGAACCAGCCGTTCCACCATCTGTCGGGCCCGCTGGACCTCGAATTCCAGCGGAACCTCGGCCTTGACCGCATCCCGAACGGATCGGCCGCAGGTCCACAGGTAGCTGGCCGCGTCCCGGCCGAACACGAACGTTCCCAACGCACTCACTGCTCCCACTCCGATCAACACTTTCTTCAACATCGACGAATCCTCCTCTGGCTCGAAACTCCGAGTTCGTTTCCCGCGCCGACCGCGACTCCGTGAGGCAATGTTCGCAGACAGGACATCCCCGTGGTGCCCGATCGTTCCCGCTGGGACGCACTGTCGCAGAGACCGCGCAATGCACCGCGAGCCTCATCGGCCGGACTCATCGCGAGCGTTACCGGTACGTCCCGTGGTGTATTCGCCGGCCACCGCGATTTCTTGGCGACGTTCCGGCTTTTTTGCCGAATCCGCTGAAATCCCGGTGTCCGGCGTGTCGCCGCGCCCCTCGCCGATCAGACGTTCCATCGCATCACGGCACCGACCGCGGTCGGTGTGACTGCAACCGGCGAGACGGCAGCGATTCCGGATCGCGCACTGCGTGACGGACCGATGTCCCCGGCCGCGTCGCTGGGCCATCCGGTCTCGGGTCGCCCGCCCAGCCACCGTGCAGCCGCCGAAAGCCGGCTTGCCAGCGGACGCGGTTTGTGGCAAACTCCGGCCGTTGGGTGTGCTGACGCGGCACACGGGTCGTCCGCCCGCCGATGACCGGTACGGCTCGCCGGGGAAGGCGGGGTTCCTCGAGAGAATTGGAAAGGAGGTGGTCCGGTGGAATACGACTGTAGTAGCCAAGACCTGAAGAAAGAGGCGGTTTGCTAGCAGACGGTTGGCGGACTGTTTGACAGCAGCCGCCCGGTGTCACCTCCGTTGACACATACGCCCGGTGCCCGGATTTTTCCGGCACCGGGTTTTTTCGCGCCGAACTTCTCGCGCCGAACTTCCGTTGCGGGACGAGGGCCGAGTTTCCGCCGGCCGCTGGTACGTCCCCCGCGGCCGATCGGAGGCCCGGAAGCTCACGGACGCATCTGCGAGGCATTCGGGAAGCCGCCGCACCGCGCCGCAGACGTGCCCGTCCCCACATGCGGCGCGGTGCGATCGAACGGCAGAAGTCACTCGAGTACTTCGGAGG
>RFHO01000366.1 GCA_003696385.1 Planctomycetota bacterium
TGCTGGACGACGGCGACGTCCTCGTGCTGCTGGAATGCGGGGAAAAAAGCCCGTACGAGTCCATCGCATTGGTTCGCGTTCCCGCAGCCACGGTCACTGGTGATCCGCGTCGAGCCCGCTGAGTGTCGTGTCGCGGAAAAAAGCGCGGCAGCCGCGCGGAACCTCCCCGCTGTACGCGGCCACGTGCCCGTCAACGCCGTACCGTACGAGGAATCGCCGATGCGAGATGCCAAATCCACAAGCCCCTGGTCCGTCGTTTCCTTGCTTTTCACCGCGTTTCTGTCCAGCGCCCCGGCGTCCGATCAAACGCCGAAACGGGCGGATCACACGGATCGAACCCATGACGTGGTCGTCTACGGCGGAACGTCGGCCGGCGTCGTGGCCGCGATTCAGGCGGCACGGATGAAGCGGTCGGTGGTGATCGTCCATCCCGACAAGCACATCGGCGGGCTGACGACCGGCGGCCTCGGATGGACGGATTCCGGCCGCAAGTCCGCGATCGGGGGTCTGGCGCGGGAGTTCTATCGCAAGATCAAGGCCCACTACGACCGCGACGAAGCGTGGATCCACGAACGGCGCGAGACCTATCGCTTCTATCGGCCCAAAGACGACGCGATGTGGACGTTCGAGCCGCACGTCGCGGAGCGGATCATGGAAAACTGGCTGAAGGAGTACGGCGTGCCGGTGGTGCGCGGCGCGCGGCTCGATCGCGCAGCGGGTGTGGTCCTCGACGGGCACCGCATCCGGTCGATCCGAACGCTCGATGGGCAGACCTTCCGCGGCCGGATGTTCATCGACGCCACGTACGAAGGCGACCTGATGGCCGCCGCGGGTGTTTCGTACACGGTCGGGCGCGAATCCAACGCCACCTACGGCGAAACGCTCAACGGCGTGCAGAAGGCACAGAACACGCACAACCACCGCTTCATCAAGCCGGTCGATCCCTACGTGCGCCCCGGGGATCCCTCCAGCGGCGTGCTCCCCGGCATCAACCCGGGCCCGCCCGGTGAAGACGGCGCGGGCGATCATCGCGTGCAGGCCTATTGCTTCCGCATGTGCATGACCCGCGTGCCGGAAAACCGCGTCCCGTTCCGCAAACCCACCGATTACGACGAACGCCGCTACGAGCTGCTGTTCCGCAATTTCGAAGCCGGCGATATGCGACTGCCGCTGAAGATCGACATGATGCCCAACGGCAAGACCGACACCAACAACAACTGCGCGGTTTCCACCGACTACATCGGCATGAACTACGAGTACCCCGAGGCCTCGTATGAGCGGCGTGAGCAGATCATCGCCGAACACAGGTCCTATCAGGAGGGCCTGATGTGGACTCTGGCCAACCATCCGCGCGTCCCCGAACGCATTCGCCGCGAAGTTTCCCAATGGGGACTGGCGAAGGACGAGTTCGTCGACAACGGGCACTGGCCGCACCAGATCTACGTCCGTGAAGCCCGCCGCATGGTTTCGGATTACGTGATGACCGAGCACGACTGCCGGCGGCACCGCGTGGCACCGGACTCCGTCGGCCTCGGCTCCTACAACATGGACTCGCACAATTGCCAGCGCTACATCACTCCGGAAGGCTTCGTGCAGAACGAAGGCGACGTGCAGGTCTCCCCCGGCGGACCATACGCGATCAGTTACCGATCGATCGTGCCCAAGCGCGGGGAGGTCGAAAACCTGCTGGTGCCGGTGTGCGTGTCCGCCTCCCACATCGCCTACGGCTCGATCCGCATGGAGCCCGTGTTCATGATTCTGGGACAATCCGCAGCGACCGCCGCCGTGTTGGCCCTGCAGGACGGCTGCTCGGTGCAGGACGTGCCGTATTCGAAGCTCCGCGAACGGCTGCTCGCCGACGGCCAGGTGCTGGACATCGCCGTCGCCGGCCCCGTGGCCCCCAGCGGACTGAAACCGGCGGACTTTCGCGGAATCGTCGTCGACGATGACCAGGCGGAACTGACGGGGACATGGACCGTCAGTCGCTCGGTCGGCCCGTTCATCGGCAACGGCTATCGGCACGACAACAACGAAGGCCACGGAGCGAAATCTGCCCGTTTCGTGGCCACGCTGAAGCCGGGCGAATACGCCGTCGAACTGGCCTTTCCGCCGCACCACAACCGCTCCAGCAGAACGCGCGTTTTCGTCGTTCACTCCGGGGGAACGACAGCGCTGACGCTCGATCAGCGCAAGCCGCTGAAAAACCCGAAACAGCCGTTCCAGAGGCTCGGCGTGTTCCGGTTCGACGGGAAGGCCGAAGTACGAATCGAGAACACCGGGGCAGACGGATACGTCGTGATCGACGCCGTTCGTTTCCTGCCGTCGGACCGCAAACGCTGAGAACCCGCGCGGACTGCGCGTTCCCGTCGCGGAAGTCGCCCGAACGCCCGGACGCGGGCCGCCAGGGCGGGGGACCGTTCGCTCCACCGCACTCCCACAGGACAGAAACCGCCATGAGTATCCTTGCAGAGGTCTTTGGCAGAACGAAGATTCTGCTGCCGGTCGTCCACGTCGCCGACGAAGAGCAGGCTCTGCGCAACACAGACGTTGCACGCGACGCAGGCGCCGACGGCGTGTTCCTCATCAACCACGGCATGTCGTACGACCGCCTCCTGGACATCCATCGCGTCGTTCATGCGCGGCATGCCGACTGGTGGATCGGTGTGAACTGCCTGGATCTTTACCCCGTCGAGGTGATGCAGATCGCCGACGACACGATCGCCGGAATCTGGGTCGACAACGCCATGATCGACGAAGATGCCGACGAGCAGCCCGAAGCCGAGGCCGTTCTGGAAGTGCGAAGGCAGAAGGGCTGGAACGGCCTTTATTTCGGCGGCGTCGCGTTCAAATACCAGCGTCCGGTGAACGATCTGGCCCGTGCGGCGACCGTCGCGGCGCGCTTCATGGACGTCGTTACGACCAGTGGCCCCGGAACGGGGCTCGCGGCGGAACAGGAAAAAATACGCATCATGAAGCAGGCCCTGGGCGATCGGCCGCTCGCCATCGCCAGCGGCATCACTCCGGAGAACATCGCGGATTACCTCCCCGTCGCGGACGCCTTCCTGGTGGCGACGGGGATCAGCCGGTCGTTCGAGGAGCTGGACCCCGAGCGGGCCGCCCGACTGGCGCAGACGATCCACGCCTCGAGTTGATCGCCCGGCCGCAACGCGCGTTCGGCCGTCGACGGCCCGCCTGCCGGTCCGGAACGGCCGGCAGCGCTTCGTTTTGCGTGGACCTTGGCACGGCTTCCTGCGGAGGCTCGTCATGGCCGAACACACCGTCGACAGCGGCTCCGCGTCGTCCGAACGACCGTGGGCATGCCGCATCGAACCGCAGCCACTGGATCAGACGGCCGTCATCCTCGAAGGCCGCGAGGTGGCCCGGTGGCACTTCCATCCGTCCGCTCCACGCCCCTTTTTCTATCCGCTCATTGGACCGTCCGGCCGTTCCGTGACGCGGATCGGCCACCCCGGAGCGCCCAGCCACGATCATCACCGCTCGGTCTGGTTCGCACACGCATCGGTCAGCGGCATCGACTTCTGGAGCGATCGTGGCACCGCGCGGATCCGACAGCAGCAGTGGCTGGTCTATGAAGACGGGCCGGAACGGGCCGCGCTGGCGGTTCGCCTGCACTGGTACGATGGTCACGATCCGGCGGAACTGCTGCGTCAGGACGTGGTGGCGATCTTTCGCCCGGACGGCGGAGGTGACGGCGGCTGGCTGCTCGAGCTGCACACCGAACTGACCCCGCGGTCCGAGATGCTCGAACTGGGCCAGACGCCTTTCGGACTTCTGGCGGTCCGAGTCGCGGCATCCATTTCCGAGCACTTCGGTGGGGGACGCATCACCGGAGCGAACGGGGGCGTCGGCGAGCCGGCCAATTTCGGACGGCCCAACCCGTGGATCGACTACAGCGGCCCCAACGGCCGGTTCTGGGAAGGCATCACGTACTTCGATCACCCCGGAAATCCGGGCTTTCCCAACCGCTGGCACGTCCGCGAGGACGGCTGGATGGGCGTCTCGCTGACCCGCACGGCTCCGCGTGTTTTGACCCGCCGCGAGCCACTGCGGCTGCGGTACCTGTTGCACGTCCATTCCGGCCCGGTCGACCGCGATCACGCCGCCGCGTTGCTCGACCGCTTCGCGAGCATGCCGTTTCTGACCGTCCGCCGCTCCGCGGCCAGGCACCGCGATTACGAGCTGGCCCAACTGCCCGACGCCTGATTCCCCGCAGACGAATCCGGACCGCAGACCCCGGCGCGGGATCGCGTGCGGCCAATCGAAGGGCGATCCCGGACACCCGCTGCCGACGGCATCGCCATCCCGACGCTCGCGCAACGCCGGCAGCCGGTCCGCACCACCGTCCCCCGGAGAGCCGGCCGACCGCCGCCGGTGGCGGCCGCTCGCGTGCCGTTCGCACGAGCACCGCTATAATGGCCTCGCTCGGTCTCTCCAGGCACGATCACCTCCACTGGACAAGACAAAGGTATCCGACGCCTCATGGCTGACAGACGCAACCTGTTCGACAAGGTCTTCGACCTGCACACGGTGCGCGAGCTGCCCACCGGACAGACGCAGTTGTTCATCGGCCGGCATCTGATTCACGAAGTGACCAGCCCGCAGGCCTTCGAGCTGCTGCGCGAGCGCGGCTTGAAGGTCCTTTTTCCGGACCGCACGCTGGCGACCGTCGACCACATCGTCCCCACCGACGATCAGTCCCGGCCGTTCCGCGACCCGCTGGCGGAAGAAATGATGCAGGCGATCGAACGGAACTGCGCGGAATTCGGCATCACGCTGTTGAACCTCAACGACGAGCGCCAGGGCATCGTCCACATCGTGGGCCCCGAACTGGGACTCACCCAGCCGGGCATCACACTCGTTTGTGGTGACAGCCACACGAGCACTCATGGCGCGTTCGGCTGCATTGCCCTGGGCATCGGAACCAGCCAGGTCGCGCAGGTGCTGGCCACACAAACGCTGGCACTGACCCGACCGAAGGTCCGGCGGATCGAAGTCAACGGTGAGTTGCGTCCGGGCGTGTACGCCAAGGACGTTATCCTGCACATCATCCGCAAACTGGGGACGCAGGGTGGCGTCGGCTACGCGTACGAATACGCCGGAGACGTCTTCGACCGCATGTCGATGGAAGAGCGGATGACCGTGTGCAACATGTCCATCGAAGGCGGTGCGCGATGCGGCTATTGCAA
>RFHO01000043.1 GCA_003696385.1 Planctomycetota bacterium
GTTTTGCGGGTTGCGCGGGCGGATGGAGGTCGGCCGGCGGCCGGTCCGCTTCGGGGCCGTCTTGTCGGCCGTCGCCTGGCGAGGCGACTCGCGGGCCGTGGCGCGCGGACTTCGTTCGATGCGATCGACGGCGTGGAACGTACCGGCGCGGCGGGCTGCGGCCGTACCGCGTGGAGGGGCATCGATGGCGTCGGCCGGTTGTCGACCGCGGTCGCCGTGAACGGACGAAATGACAGGAGCGGACGGGGATGGCGGAAACGGAGCGGCTGCAGACTCTGGCGGAGAGGTGGACGCGCCGGCACATTCTGGGATTGGAGGAGCTGTCCGCCGACGAGATCACGACCGTTCTGGATACCGCCGCTCATTTCAAGGAACTGGCCGCAAAGGGGCACGCCAAACACCGGACTCTGGCGGGCACCGTGGTCGCCAACCTGTTTTTCGAACCCTCGACGCGGACGCGGACGAGTTTCTCACTGGCTGCCAAGCGGTTGAGCGCCGACACGGTGGACTTTTCGGCTTCCGGAAGCAGCCTTTCCAAGGGCGAGACGTTCCTCGACACGGCGCGCAACATCGAGGCGCTCGGAGTCACGCTGATGGTCGTCCGGCATCGCTCGCCGGGTGCCCCGCATTTGCTGGCCCGGCGATTACGGGTGGGCGTGCTGAACGCGGGTGACGGCACACACGAACATCCAACCCAGGCACTGCTGGACATTTTCACCATCCGCGAGCATTGCGGGCGGATCGAGGGGCTGACGGTCGCATTGGTCGGCGACATCCTGCACAGCCGTGTGGCGCGATCGAACATCTGGGGGCTGAAAAAGCTGGGAGCCCGCGTGATCGTCTGTGGGCCGTCCACGCTGATTCCCCCGCAGATCGAACGACTCGGTGTAGAGGTCTCGTATTCCCTGGACGACATTCTGCCGGAGGTCGACTGCATCAATCTGCTGCGGATCCAGTTCGAACGGCAACGCAGTCATTTCTTTCCGTCCATTCGCGAGTACGCACACCTGTTCGGCATGAATCGGGAACGTATCCGTCGAGCGCGCCGGAACGTGCTGGTGCTGGCTCCCGGACCGATCAACCGGGGCGTCGAGCTGACTCCGGAGGTGGCCGATGGTCCGCACTCGGTGATTCTCAACCAGGTCACCAACGGGCTGATGGTGCGGATGGCGTGTCTGGAATTGCTGCACCGAGCCGCGACAAGAGGCTGAAGCACTGGAACCGGCGGGGCCGACACTCGTGTCTGCGCGGTGCGGGAAAGCCGCGGTGGCGTGCGCTTCGAAACAGCGCGACGGACGCGGGCGCGGGCGGAACCGTTGATGCGGATGAACCGGAGGACCACGTTGTGCAGAACATCGCCATTCGGGGTGGACGCATCGTCGATCCCCTTGCCGGACGGGATGCGGTCGGCGATCTGTACGTCGTCGACGGACGCATCGTCGCGCGGCCGATGGAGCCGTGGGACGTGGAAATCGACGCAACCGGTTGCCTGGTCTGTCCGGGGTTCATCGATCTGCACGTGTCGTTCCGGGAACCGGGCGACGAAAAGGACGAGACGATCACCAGCGGCACGGCGGCGGCGCTGGCGGGTGGCTTCACGGCGGTGGGATGCTTTCCGGATTCGGTGCCGGCGGTCGACAACCGTGCGGCGGTGGAATTCATTCAGCTTCAGACGGACCGCGCTGCCCACTGCCGTGTTCTTCCTCTGGGGGCCGTGACCAAGAACCGCGCCGGTGCGGAGCTCGCGGAAATCGGTCAGCTCGTCGAAGGAGGCGCGGTGGCATTCAGCGATGGCAAACAGCCGATCGCGAATGCGGAAATCATGCGGCGGGCGCTGGAATACGTACGGATGTTCGACCGGCCCATTTTCGATCTCCCGCTGGTACCGGAACTGGCCGGGAACGGGGTCATGCACGAAGGGTTTCATTCGACGCTGCTCGGACTGCCCGGCATTCCCGCTGCTGCGGAGGAGATCATGGTGGCCCGGGACATCGCGTTGGCGGAACTGACCGGTGCTCACGTGCATTTGATGTGCCTGAGTACCGCGGGCAGCGTGGAACTGGTGCGTCGCGCCAAGCGGCGTGGATTGGCCGTCACGGCGGATGTTGCCGTCCACAATCTGGTCCTGGACGATTCGGCCGTGAAGTCGTTCGACTCGAATGTGAAAGTCCTGCCGCCGCTGCGTACTGCAGAGGACCAGGCGGCATTGATCGAAGGACTGCGTGACGGGACGATCAATGCGATCTCGGCCGACCACCAGCCGTTCGCCGAGGAAAAGAAAGAGGTCGAATTCGACCAGGCCCCATTCGGAGCCATCGGCCTGGAAACACTGCTCCCAGTGTGCGTGACGGAATTGATCGCGACCGGACGGTTGAGCTGGTCGGACCTCGTCCGTTGCCTGGCCGTCCGACCGGCGGAGATTCTGCGATTGCCGGCGGCAACCCTGGAGCCGGGATCGCCGGCTGCCGTCACGGTGGTCGATCCGTCGGCGGAGTGGACGGTCGACCCGGATCGGTTCTTTTCCCGCAGCCGCAATACGCCGTTTGCCGGGCGCCGGGTCAAGGGGCGGGTGGTCGCCGTCGTCGTCGACGGTGTCCTTCGCTTCGCACCGGAATACGACGTCGTTCCAGCGCTTTGAGGCCCGTCGACGGCCCGATCGTTGAAACGGCGCGGTGCCATCGGGCTGTGCGGCCCGAGCGCCCTCGGGCACGTCGCGGCCGGCAAGCCCGGCGGCGCAGACCGCGGGGACGCGCGAACGGATCGCGTTCCCGGGTTCATGCCGGGGAGGCGGCGAACGGCAGGAGTTTTCCCTCACGGGCCGAGCGGTCCAGCAGTTCACACACCGCCTGGACCTGCAACGACCACTGCGGCCACCGCGGTTCCAGACGGCCGCTCTGCACCAGGCGGACGAAGTCCTCCACCATGCACACTTCCTGTCGGGGGCCTGTGACGACGCGTTCTTCCGACCGGCCGTCGCTGTCGTGCAGCCAGAAGCGAGGCCGTTGGTCGTCCCACGGTCGCGTGTAGTCGTCGCACACCAGGGACAACTGCGTGCCGGCCACTTCGATCCAGCGACGGCGGACACGGTCGAATGCCGACTCGATCGCCGCAGTGCGATGGTCGCCGAAATCGAGCCAGCCCGAGAATGACAGATCCACGTCCCCGTACCAATCCGCGGCACCGAATACCCGCTCGGGCAACGCTTCGAAGGCCCAGATCGCGGCACCGACGCAGTACCAACCCAGATCGAGCAGCGATCCCCCTCCCATTGCCCGCTGGAGCCGGAATTCGTTTTCGGGGATCCGTGGCCAGCAGAACGAAAACGCGCTGGTGACGCGCCGCAACGGCCCGAAGTCGCCATTCAACAGACACTGCTTCATCGCCGCCGTGCGCGGATGATGGATCCACATCACGCCGTCCATCAACTGCACACCCTGTCCGCGACACGCGGCAACCATGCTGCGGGCATCGGCCAAAGTCGCTGCCAGGGGTTTCTCGCACAACACGTGCTTGCCCGCCTCTGCGGCGCGAATCGTCCATTCCGGATGCAATGCCGGCGGCAGGGGAATGTAGACCACGTCGATCGTCTCGTCCTGCAACAGCTGCCGGTAATCGCCGTATGCCACGGCGCAGCCGTGTTCTTCGGCCCAACGCCGCGCTCGCTCGGCATCGCGGCTGGCGACCGCGCGCAGTTCTGCTCCCCGGGCACCGCGAATTGCCGCCGCCACCTGAACGGCGATTCGAGCCGTGCCGAGGATGCCGAACCGTACCGGTCGATCGGGTGCGATCGGCCCATCGCTCGATGGCATCGGAGGAACGAATGGCGGCGCCGTTGGCGAATTGCGGCCAACCGCCTCCTCGGTGGGACGTTCCGCAGCGTGCACGTCGTCTCCTTTCTGGACCACCTTCACCGGTGACATACGATGCACACCGAACCGGAGGCCGCGGGCGGAAGTCTGCGGCCTCAGCCTGTCCGGTGGGCATCCTCTACGAGGATTATCATGCACCGCCTCGAGGATTTCGACTACGAATTGCCGCAGGAATTGATTGCCGAACGCCCGGCCGAACCACGCGATGCCGCTCGGCTGATGGTCGTGAACCGCACAGGTGGGACGATTGCGCATCACCACGTCCGCGACCTGCCGGAACTGCTGGCGCCGAATGACTGCCTGGTCTTGAACGACACGCGGGTCGTGCCCGCGCGGCTGTTCGGTCGACGGGTCGGCACGGGGGGAAAGTGGGAAGGGCTGTTCCTGCACGAACGCACCGACGGCACTTGGGCGCTGCTTTGCAGGACTCGCGGGCGATTACGCGCCGGTGAGCGGATCGCCGTCGTGTCGGCACACCGCCCGGCCGTGGAGCGCGACGAGCACGCGTCACTCGGTGCAGCGACCCGCGCCGGATCCGAGGTCGCCGACGGAACGGCCGCCAATCCGCCGGAACACGCGGACGAACTGCACCTCGAACTGGTCGAGCGGGGCGAAGAAGGCGTTTGGTTCGCGCGCGTCCTCGAACCGGGCATGACCGCGCCGCCGGATGAGACCGACGGCCGGTTCGACGTCAGTCGAACCACGCAGGAGCTGCTGCAACGGTACGGCACGATGCCGTTGCCGCCGTATATCCGCCGTGACGTGGAGCCGTCCGATTGGGAGCGCTATCAGACGACGTACGCCCATCGGGCCGGATCGGTCGCCGCGCCGACTGCGGGGTTGCACTTCACGCCGCAGCTGTTCGCACGGCTGGGCAAACGTGGCGTGCAACGCTGCTTCGTCACACTGCACGTCGGCCTCGGCACGTTTCGCCCGATTGCGACCGAGCAGTTGGATCGGCATCGGATGCATTCGGAGATCTGCGAAGTCACACCACAGACCGTGCGTTGCATCGAAGAGGTTCGACGGCGCGGGGGCCGCTGCGTCGCCGTGGGAACCACCACCGTGCGAACGCTGGAAACCGCCTCGCGCAGCGGACGGCTGCAACCGTTCCGCGGCAGCACGGACCTTTTCATCCGGCCGCCGTTCCAATTCCACACCGTCGACGCACTGTTGACCAATTTCCACCTGCCGCGGTCCACGTTGCTGGTTCTGGTCAGTGCGTTCGCCGGACTGGAGCTGATCCGCCGGGCCTACGAGGTGGCGGTTGAGGAACGATACCGGTTTTACAGCTACGGCGATGCCATGCTCATCCTTTGAACTCACCGGTCGCCATTCGCCCGTTCCGCGCCCGTCGCAGCATGCGTCTGTGCCGTGTTCCCGATCGCGGGGGCTGAATGGGGCTCCACGAGCGTGACGATACGATCGGCGGCGATATCCGTCAGTTGCGATCGACTGCCGGTCGGCCAGCGCACGTCCAGTTCTCGGACCCGCGTGGCCGAACCCAGTCCGAAGTGCAGCCGCGGGTCGCTCGTCGATGCATAGCTGCTTCCGCCCTTCAACTGCCGGCGGACGGTTTTGCGGCCGCCGTCCCCATCCGGGTCGTCCAGCGTCAGCGAAACGAGCGCCCCGACGGGAAGCCGAGGGCCGTTGCGACCGATCAGGCGGATCCGCAGCCAGTGTCCGTGCGGCCGCGTCCGATTCGCCAGAACGGCTGCGGGTTCGTTCGTATGGCTGACGCACAGATCGATGTCGCCGTCGCCGTCCAGATCGGCGATGGCACAACCGCGCCCCATGTGCGGTGACGCCATGTAGTGTCCGGCCTGCGGGGCGACATTCACGTACCGCCGTCCGCGAACGTTCTGAAACAGCAATGGGCGCTGCAGAACCGGCGCGTTGGTCGGATATCGGATCACGTGCCCGTTGCTGACGAACACATCCTCGTCGCCGTCGCCGTCCGCGTCGAAGAACGCCGTTCCCCAACCCACGTACAGCCCGCCGACCGCCGTCAGGCCGACCGACCGGCTGACGTGCTGAAAAAAGCAGCGTCCTTCGTTGCGATACAATGCGATGCTTTCCCGCTCGAAATTCGCCACCCACAGGTCCGGCAGACCGTCCAGATTGTAGTCGCCCAGGTCCACGCCCATGCTGCCGTCGGCCGTGCCCATGTCGTTGAGACTGGTGCCGCTGAGCAGCGACACGTCTTCGAACGCCCGCCCTTCCCGGTTGCGATAAAGGAAGTTTGGAACCGTGTCGTTCGCCACGTAGACATCCAGCCACCCGTCCAAATCGAGGTCGGCCACCAGGACTCCCAGTCCCTTCCCGTCGTTCCTCAGCCCCCATCGGTCAGAGGCGTCCACGAACGTCCCGTCACCGCGATTGAGGTACAACACGTCCGGTAACGGTTCGAATTGCCGGGGAGAACAGACTTCCCGTTTTTTCGCTTCGCCGGGCGCCGGACAGAATGGATCATTCTCGTTCGACCAGTTGACGTAGTGCGCCACATACAGATCCAGATTGCCGTCCCGGTCGAAGTCTCCCCACCCGGCGCTGCTGCTCCACAGCCGGTCGGCCAGTCCCGATGGTTCCGCCACTTCCAGAAACGTCCCGTCGCCGGCGTTGCGAAACAATTGCAGTCCTCCGTAACCGGTGACCAGGACATCGGGGAAACCGTCGTTGTCATAGTCGGCGACCGCGGCTCCGTGGGAGTAGTACCGCGAGGTGGCCGCACGGCAGACACGTGATACGTCGTCGAACCGCCCGTCCGGTCGCTGGCGAAAGATGCCCGAAGACAGCCCCACGGGCCGTCCGTCGTCGTCATAGCGCCCACCGCCCGGAAAGAACAGATCGATCCGCCCATCACCGTCCATGTCGAAGGTCGCCACGCCGCCGCCCAGTGATTCGAGGATCGCAAAGCGGCCGGCCTCTTCGCCGTTGCGATACACGAACCGTACGCCCACACGTTCACTGATGTCCTCGAACGCCAGCGGCGTTTCTCCCTCTGTTTCCGATGACGGCGCCGCGGCGTCGGCCGGTCCGGTTGCGGTCGCGGCCTCCGAAGTGCTTCCTGTGTCGACCGCAGTCGAATCACCACGACACCCGGCCAGCAGTAACGCCACGCCCGCAACAGCGAACGCGGCGAGCCATCGACGTCGGCCCGCATCGCGACATGTCGACGTTCGCTGCCGGACCACTTTCAGCGGCGCAGACCCGGTTCCACATGCCCTGCCGGGGCGTCCGAACGGCGCACCCGAATCAGCGTACACCTGGTCCTCCACGGCAGGCCTTGCGGACATCATCACAGTTCGGCGTTGTGGAGTCATTGCGATGCACAGGTCCGTTCGCGGAAACCCAGGTTGCATGCCCGAACACCGGCGGGCCGAGCGCCGGCCTCGGCCGTCAATTCGTTCGCTGCCCGATGCCGCTTCGGGCACCTTCGCCGGACGACGCCCCGTCAATCGTCGAACACGCTGGCCGACGAATCGGCTCCCCGCGCGGCAATCGCCCTCACGGCCTCCTCGACCCGCTTCACAACGTCCTCCAGCGGCCACATGTCGGCCGCCCAGGTGTCGTCAGCGACCGCCCGTTCGATGGACTCGAGTTGCTCGGTGGCCCGTCGGGCGCCGAATGTCCGCAACGCCCCCTTGATCCGATGCGCCACCGCGGCTGCCTGCTTCGCATCTCCGGCTGCAAACGCCTGGCGGAGTTTTTTCAGCAGCGGAGGCACTTCGTCCAGGACCGCCTGCGCGACGATTTCCAAGAGCGATTCGTCGCCTCCGACCTGCTCGAGTGCCGTTTGCCAGCACACCGGTGCTTCCTCGGCGTCCGCGTCCCCAGACGAACGGGAGACTCCAGCGCCGGACCCGTTTCGCGATGCCGCCGGTGTCCGTTCCCGGAGGCGTGACGGTTCTTCCGTACAGGGCGATGGTGTTTCCGAGGGGTGCTCCGACCGAACCTCCGGGCCGCGTGCGTCCGGCGGTGACACACGGCAAGCGGCCTCGGCGGTCGTTGATTGCGGCTGTGGACGTTCGCCGATCGGTTGCCCGCTGTCTGGTGTTTCGGCCGGTTGCGGCAGTCGGCCCAGACGCTGCAGGACCTCGTGGATGGTCCGGAACAGTTCTCGGGCGCGAACAGGCTTGGAGACGTACCCGTCCATTCCGGCTTCCAGACAGCGCTCGCGGTCGCCTTTCATCGCGTGCGCCGTCATCGCGATAATCGGGACATGCTCACCGGTCCTCCGTTCGCGACGCCGAATGCGGCGGGTGGCCTCCAATCCGTCCATCTGCGGCATCTGGACGTCCATCAGCACGACGTCGTAGTCCGCGTCGCCTTCCAGAGCCTCCACCGCCTTTGCTCCGGTATCGACGACATCCATCCGGTGGCCACGGCGCCGGGCCAGACCCAAGGCGAGCTTCTGATTGGGGACGCTGTCCTCGGCCAGCAGAATCTTCAGCGGGCGGGCGAACAGCGGCTCGTCGCGGTCGGCCGCGGTTCGCCGAGCGTCCTCGGTGGGTGCCGCGTTCCCGGCGACCAGTTGCAACGCCTCCAGCAGCTCCGACTGCTTGATCGGCTTTGTCATGTACCGTGCGACACCGAGCCGACGGCACTGTTCCAGCTCGTGGGGTCGCGCGGCCGAGGTGAGCAGGATGACCGGCAGTTCTCGGTACCGTTCGTCTCCCCTCAGCGCCTCCAGCAGATCGAACCCATCCCGGTCGGGCATGTTGACATCGGTAATCACCAGTTCGACGGGTGTCCCCTGATCATGGAGGGTTTGCAGCGTCTGGAGCGCCGTCGGCACGCCGTCTGCCGCTTCGGGCAGCAACTCCCAGTTGGTGAGCATCTGCACCAGAATCCGGCGGTTGGTCGCGTTGTCGTCCACGACCAACACGCGTCGGCCGCGCAGGGAGGCGGGAAGCCGGTCGCGCCGTGGAGGTGCGATATCGGTCTTGCCCACCACGATGGTGAACCGGAACGTGCTGCCGGCGCCTGGGGAACTCTCGACAGCGATTTCGCCTCCCATCAACTGTACCAGCCGCGAGGAAATCGCCAGTCCCAGTCCCGTGCCGCCGTATCGCCGGGTGGTGGACGAATCCGCCTGTTCAAAGGCTTCGAAAATCTGCTGTTGCCGGTCCTCGGGGATACCGATGCCGGTGTCGCGAACGGTGAATTCCAACAGCAACTCGTTCCCCAGATCGCGTTTGACATCCACCGACAGGACGACCTCGCCGCGCTCGGTGAACTTGATCGCGTTGCCGAGCAGATTCAACAGAACCTGTCGCAGTCGCGTGATGTCGCCGACCACCATCTCGGGGACGGCCTCCGAGATTTCGAAGGCCAGTTCCAACCCGCGGTCGTGGGCGCGCTGGGCCAACGATTTCACCAGGTCGCCCAGCCGGTCGTGGATGGCGAAGGGTTCGTTCACCAGGTGCAGTTTCCCCGCTTCGATCTTCGAAAAGTCGAGGATGTCGTTGATCAGCGCCAGCAGCGATTCCGCCGAATCCTTCACCAGACCGAGGTATTCACGCTGCTCGGCAGTCAATTCGGTGTCGAGTACCAGTTCCGTCATGCCGATGATGGCGTTCATCGGTGTCCGGATTTCGTGGCTCATGTTGGCCAGGAAATCGCTCTTGGCGCGGTTCGCGGCCTCTGCGGCGTCCTTCGCTTCGCTCAGAGCCTGCTCGTATTGCTTGCGCTGGGTCACGTCGCGGATGACGACGGCGAAGGCCACCTTGCCCCGCAGCGGGAGCGGCTGCATCGCGACTTCACCGATGAAGCGTTCCCCGTCGGCTTTCACAAGGGGCACCTCGACGTGCCGACCGATCAGCGAGCCTTCCTCATGGCTCAACGCGAACCGTTGCAGGTTGTCCTGCATCCGTCCGCGGGTCTCTTCGGCGAAGATCAGGTCGTTGATGTTCTGGCCGATGACGTCCCGGCGGCGATAGCGGAACGTCCGTTCGGCGGCGCGGTTGAATTCCAGAATGCGGCCGTCTTCGTCCGTAATGATCATCGGATCCAGCGACGCTTCGAAAATGACCTGCTTGCGGGCCTCGCTTTCGCGCAGGTCCATTTCGCGCAGTCGTTCGGCCGTCACGTCCCAGAAGATGATCTGCACTCCGACGACGTTGTCGCCGGCGTCGTAGACGGGTGACTTGAGCACCCTCACATATCGTCGCTGGCCGTCTGCGCCCTTGTGCTCCTCGACGGTCTCGAAAACCTTCCGCTCCTTCATCACCCGCAGGTCGTCCTTGCGGTATTTCTCCGCCAGCGGGCGGGGGAAGAAGTCGAAGTCCGTCTTCCCTTCGATGTCTTTCCATTCCCGACCGACGTCCTGGCAGAACGCCTGATTGGCAAACACGAAACGGCCGTCACGATCCTTGCGAATCAGGCTGACGGGGACGGCTTCGACCAGGGACTGGTACAGCGCTTCGGAGTCACGCAGGAGCTGCTCCGACTGCCGTCGCAGCGTCATCTCTTCGTCGAACTGCCGGGTGACGTCCGCGATCCGCTTCCCCAGATGGACGACGTCCTCCAACACGCACAGCAGTGCGAAAACGGCCTGCTCGCGTGAAAGACGCAGGCGGAAGCTCTTGCCCCGGAACGTCACCGGCAGCTCGTCCTGCCCGTGCAACGCCCCGCCCCACGTTCCCTTCTGCAGCAGATAGTTCGCGCGTTGCAGGATCTTCTCCGGCTTCTGACGTCCGACCGCGTACGCATCGGCCCCGGCTTCCAGTACGCGAAGAACCTGAAACGCGTCTCCGGCATCGGTCAGCGCAAGAATGGGAACGGGACGTTTGGCCGCCGCGCGCAACCGCCGGATCACGTTGCAGCCGTCCGCGGCGCCCCCGTTCGCTGCGACCACGGCCAGATCCCATTCGCCGTCCACGACATCCTGCAACTCGGCGTCGGACCGGACCAGTTTCACCGCATGCCCGACGGATTGCAGCACCGCCTGCAGCGATTGTCCTTCCAGGTCACTCTGGTCAAACAGCAGCACCCGAGGCATTCCTGTGCCCCCACGCAAGTCCCGTTCCGGGCAGTAATGAATGTGACGGCGACGCACGCAAGCAATGGCTTCCCGATCGCCCGACGCGGCGGTTTCGTCGCTGGCGGCTGGAACGGTGCCGAATGCGACGATCAGCCGGCTGCGGAATCACCGGACAAGCACACCTCGTTGTTTCGACGATCGGCGCCGTGGCGGGAACACGTCCCCTCTGGACGGAATCTGGGACCGGAATCGACGGCTTCGGGAATTCCGGCCGCGTCGGACACGCGCAATTCAACGGATCGTCACCACCGCCATTGTTGCCACATCCGTTCCGACTGTCACGTACGGCACGCGCCAGCCGACCGGACGGCTCCGGCCACTGCGACTTCGGCGGCCAGTCGCTCCATGTCGACGGCGCCTTCGTACGCTATACTGCGTGCCATCATCCGAGCCGAATGCGACGGCTGGGCCAGGCGTCGCGTCACCCGCTCCACACCGACAGTGCCGACCAGACCACACGCCGTCACCGTGAGCAGTCCACATCGTCCAGATGCAAGCGCCGTCGCCGGTTGCCTGGTGCTGCTGGGTACCGGAACCAGCGTCGGTGTGCCGGTGATCGGATGTCATTGCGACGTCTGCACGTCGGACGAGCCGAAAAACAAACGGACACGCACCGGTGTCGCCGTGCTGGGGCCTGCGGGGAACTTTCTGATCGACACGTCTCAGGAATTGCGGCTGCAGTTGATCCGGGAGCGGATCGACGATGTCGAGGCGGTCGTCTATACGCACGCGCACGCGGACCACGTCTTCGGCCTGGACGATCTGCGGATCTTCGGCGTCCGGAAACACCGTCCGGTGCCCCTGTACTGTGAGGAGAACGTCGAACGGCACATTCGACGTTCGTTCTACTACGCCTTTCAGCCATCCGCTCCGGACGCCCATGTCGGAGCGACGCCGCAGCTGGAGTTTCGCCGCATCACGACTGAGCCGTTCGTCGTTTGCGGTTGGCGCGTCCAGCCGATCCGGCTGCTGCACGGCCGGCTGCCCATCCTGGGGTTCCGAATCGGCGATATCGCTTTCTGCACGGACGTCAGCGCGATTCCCGACTCTTCTTGGGCATTGCTGGAGGGACTACGCGTCCTGATCCTGGGGGCCCTGCGGGATCGACCGCATCCCACGCATTTCTCCGTCGGCCAGGCTCTGGACGTCATCGACCGTGTCCAGCCTCAGCAGGCCTACCTGACGCATCTGTCTCACCAGCTGGACTACCGAGAGGCGAATCGGCGACTGCCGGAGCGGGTTTCGCTCGCCTACGATGGCCTCCGGATTCCATTGTCCGATGCAGCCTTCGAGAAGAGCGGTTGATCGGGAGCAGACGGACGATGAGCCGCATCATTCTGAGTTTGGCGATCGTCAGCACGGTGCTGCTGACCTCGGCGTACGTGCTGGGATGGAACGTCGAACCGGCCGCGGCGCGCACCGGAGAAAGCTTGTTCGATCTTCACTTCGCCGTTGCGCTGGGGGCCATGTTGTTCGCCACCCTGGTGCATGGAATCACCCTGACGTACTTCATGGGCACGGGGCGATGGCTGGAAGAGACTCTGAGCGCGTATTCCCTGCCGATGGAACGCTTCGAACGCAGTCGGCGCCTGAAGTATCGCGTCATCGGCTGGATGACGCTGGCGTTTCTTTCGTTGCTGTTCACCGGAGCCTGCGGGGCGGCGGCTCACGTCTCGACGGCCATCGGTCCCCGGTTCTGGTGGGGGATTCCCGTCGCCACCTGGCATTTTGCGGCCGCCAGCGTCGCGCTGACCCTGAACACCTACGTACACGCACGCGAGTACGAAGCGGTTCTGGAGAACAACCGGTTGATCCGGAGCGTGGTCGATGACGTCCGCCGGATCCGTGCCGAGCACGGCTTGCCGTGTTGACGTCCGCCGCCGTAGCGATCGACACGGACGCAGTGGCACGCAGGCATTTGCGGGGCACTTGCGGACCGGCCGCAGCTCACCGCCGCACATGCAGGATCACCGGCAAACTGGCCTGGCCGCCGCCAGCGGACGTGTTGAGGTGGAACGTCCGCGTCTGTTCGGCGGCGATCGGATCGGCCGTGACGAAGAAGACGCGTTCGGATTCGTTTTCCAGCACGAGCAACCCATTGAGCCCCAGATTGTCGATGTAGACGCCGAACGGCAGATTCCGCCCAGATCCCTCCTTGCCGAACGGTACGGCCCCCTTGAAGCCATTCCGCTGGATGACCACCTTCATCATCACGGTCTGCCCGGGACGGATCACGAACTCCAGCAGTTGCCCGGGCTGATCGACGACCGGACGGATCCCACCTTCCGCCGGCCGGATCCGTACGAGGAACTGCGGAGGCGGCCCGAGCTTGATGCTGCCGAAATTGTTCACCTCGCGCGTCACCGTGCGGCCCCAGATCTGCGCGGTGGCCCTCATGCGAGTCGATCGAGCGGCCTCGCCCTTGGGCGCCGGTGCGTCTTCGTCGGCCCACATCACGCCTTTGGCTTCGATCTGGTTCTCTTCGATCACCAGCGGAGTGGTCACGTGGACTCCGGGAGGCACTCCTTCGATGTCGATCCGGATCGGCCCGGTGAAACCGTCGATCCGCCGTGCCCGCACGGTAAACTCCCGGGCACCACCGGCCGGCACGGTGGGGTTCGCTCCCTGCAATGTCACCCGAAAGTCCGGTCGGCGGGGACGGATGGTGACGGTATACCGGTAGTCCTTGCCTTCCCACCCGCGGACATCCTTGATCTTCAGCAGGTACTCGCCATCCCGCGGGACGGTGAACGTCAGGCGTGAGTCCTTCCCCAGCTCACGATGCGCATCGTCGTCGTTCTCGTAATACAGCTTGAACACCGGCAGCCCATTGGCCACCAAGCGGGTTCCCGGCGGGAACGGTCGCACGATGTAGCACGGTTCGCCCAGTGCATGGGCCAACGGCGTCGTATCGAACCAGCCCCAGCGTTTCCCCTGTCCCGGGTACACCATGAACCCGGAATCCGGGCCGCGGGGATACAGCCACAGGCGGACCACTTCGCCGTTCGCGTAAAGAAACTCGTTCAGCTTCATTTCCTGCCAGTTGAACACGCGGAAATCATCCACCGTGGAGTCGTTCTTGCCACGGAAAGTGAAGTACGAGTCGCGCACCGCCTGCAGCCATACGCGTTCGATCCGCTGGCCCGTGCCGTCCAGAATTTCGACGAACGAATCCAGAGGCGATTTCGACCGGGCCGCATCGACTTCGACCACCCATTGCTCGCCGCGGTGCGCCGAAAACCGGTACAGGTCGAAATCCGCAAGTTCCCCGACGCGGCCGGCGATCACCCCGCGCACCCGCGCCGGCAGCTCGATCGGCATGCCCTGTTCAGGCGCATTGTTCGGCTCGCGCTCCTCGAAATCCCGCGGCGGACGCTGGTCCGTCACTGGAGGCACGACGACGGGAGCCGCCGTCGGCGTCGTGCCGGAGCGGACGGGCGGCTGGATGTCCTTCAGTGGAAGGAAGTCGAGTGAGCCGTCCAGGCGCCCGAGCAGCACGGCGTGACTTGCCGGGTCGTAGGCGAGCCCCGAGACGACGTCGGGTTGCTGCTCCCAGACTGCGCGCTCGATGTATTCCCGGGTGTCCCACAACTTGACCGCCCGATCCCCACCGGCCGTGATCAGCATCCGGCCGTCCGTCGTCAGGATCAGGCGTGTCACGGGGCCCTCGTGAGCGAATCGCGCCACGATCATCGGGTTGATCCGAGGACGGTCGGTGGAGACGAAACGCCACACGCGAATGTTGTTGTCGGCGCCGGCCGCGATGATGTGTCTGCCATCCGGCGTGAAAGCGCAGGCATAGACCTCCTTCAGCGGCTGTCCCAGCGTGTCCATCCGCTGTCCATCGGCCACCCGCCAGACCTTGCACGTATCGTCCGCCGAGCCGCTCACCAGAAAACGCCCGTCGGGACTGAAGCCCAGATCGTACACCGCACCGTTGTGTCCGCGCAGGACACGAAGCCGTTTCCCCGATGCCGCATCCCACAGCATGATCGTCTTGTCGTAGCTGCAGGTGGCGATCACACGTCCGTCCGGAGAAATCTCGGCGTCGTAGATCGTGTCACGATGGGCCACGAATTCCAGCTGCTTTTTCCCGTCGGTCACGGACCGCAGAGAAACCAGGCCGGCGACGCCCGGCATCCCGGCACCGATCAGCAACGCCGTTCCCCCCCGCGCGAACTGCAGCGACGTGACCGCCCCGGGAAGATCCTTCCACACGCGCACCGGTTTCGCGGACAGCTTTCCCGCCGCAGTCCGGCGGTGGACCGCAACCGTCCCGTACCGCGCCACGGCCACCAGAGCACCGTCCGGCGTCATCGCCACTGCGTGAATCGGCCGCTGCCGAGTTTGTGCACGAATCGCGGGGATCACGACCGCGAACGGATCCACGCGTACGCCTTCCGGGCCCTTCGCCCCCGCTTCGATCCACGCCCGCAACAACTGAATGGCGCCCGCGTCGGGCCGTGGTTCGCCTTCCGGCGGCATTTGGGGTTCGGCCTGACCGGTCAGGACGCGAAGCAACCGGCTGTTGGCCGGGTCGCCCGGCAGCACGACCGGACCTTTCGGCGAGCCCTGGCGCAGGGACGCGTACGATTCCAGCGACAGATCCCCTTCCCGGTCCTCGTCGTTGTGACACCCCGCACAGTACTTTCGCAACACCGGCAGGACGTCCGCGGCGAACTGCGGCGGGGCGTCGACATTGTCTCGGTTGTCCGCGCTACTTCTGTCCGCAGCGGCCGACATTCGCCGATCGGCAGTCGTTGCGTTTTTCATGGGACGTCGCGAGGTCTCCGTTCGCGCCTCCGCCGGCGGGGGCGGCGCGGCAGCCACGGTCTCCAGGCGCAACACGCTGAACACGGCCAGCCAGGCCGTGCCGACGAAGGCCCATCTCCGGCAATGTGGCATCCGCCGCACGGTGTCCCTTCCGCATTCGGTCATCATCACTCGGTTCGCAATCATCGGTCCTCGTCCCGTAACCCCGAACCGCCGTTCGGGGAAGCTTCGCGCCGATACGCGGAGGGCCCCGGTGCCCTACCGCAAGGGAGCACTCCGGAGGCGAAGCTTCTCGTCGGTTCGGTCGTCGGTCTGCTCAGTGATTGAAGACGAACTCACGGCTCGTCAGGATGCCCCACAGAATGTCTTCCAGCACGACGCGTTCGTTCGGGTCTCCCGCGGGCGGAAGCGTCTTCAGCAGGCCGTCCCGTTCCGCCGGCGTGGGAAACCGGGCCAGGCACTCCAGGAAGATGCGGTCCAACAGCGCGGCGTCGGACAACCCCGCCCGCCGCAGACGCAACAGGGCGACCAGCCGGTTCCCCGGTTTGCGCAGTTTCTCGTTCAACGTGCTTCCGTTCGAAAGGTGCAATACCTGCACCATGGTCGGCTCGTTCGAACGCTCGCATTCACAGACGATTCGCCGCTGGTTGCGACCGAACGCCTGCAGGAAATAGTTTTCCACCGCGGCGTCGTACAGCTGGATCGCCCGCGTCCCCAGCGGATAGAAGTCGACCTTCTGTCGGTCACCGCCCGGGAACGCGACGAATTCGAATTTCGTCGGCACGCCGGTGATCTGCACGTACGCGTCGTGCAGGACTTCCGCGATCATTCGCCGCGGGTAATAGCGCGAGTAGAACCTCTTTTCGTCCTTGTTGCCCGGCAACGGCCGGGCCGTACGCTGGTACGCGTTGGAGCGCAGAATCTCACGCATCAGCGCCTTCAAGTCGAACCCGTTGTCGATCAGAAACCGCGCGGCGGCATCCAGCAGCTCGGGGTTGCTGGGCGGGTTCGACATGCGCATGTCGTCGACCGCTTCGACCAGCCCGACGCCGAAAAAATTCGCCCACACGCGATTCGTGATCGACCGCGCGAAGTACGGGTTGTCCGGCGAGGTCATCCAGCGCGCCAGATGAATCCGGCGATCGCGAGGATCGTCGAAGGGAATCGGCTCTCCGTCCAGCGGCGTCGGCGGCTGCGGTTTACCCGTCCGTGGCTGGATCAGCTCGCCCGATTCGACCACATAGACGGTCCGGCGACCGTCTCCGCTGCGAGGTTCACCGCCCCAGCCCTTCGCCTTCACCCGCGCGAACAGATTCGCCATTGCGTAGTACTGGTCGTTCGTCCATTTCTCCAGCGGATGGTTGTGGCATCGCGCGCAGTTGATCGACAGCCCCAGAAATGCCTGACAGGCATTCTCGGTCATGTCTTCGGGGGTCTGATAGAGGGCATAGAAGTTCGTGGCGCCATTGACCGTGCTCTCGCCGGTGGCCGTGAGAATCTCCCACACGATCCGGTCCCACGGCGTGTTCGCCGCGACATGCTTGCGGATCCACTGGTAGTAGGCCTTGATCGCCGCCGGTCGCAGCAGCGTGCCGTTCAGCATCAACACGTCGCACCACTTGTACGTCCAGTAGTCTACGAACTCGGGCTGCTCCAGCAGCCAGTCGATCAGCTTGTCCCGCTTGTCCGGCGCCGCGTCTGTCAGAAACCGCTCGACTTCCTCGGCCGTGGGCAGGCGGCCGATCGTGTCGAGGAACGCCCGGCGGATGAACACGGAGTCGGTACAGGCCGGTGACGCCGGCAGGTTCAGCCGCGCCAATTGCCGGTCGATCAACTCGTCGATGAAGTTCCGCGGTTTTCGCCGGTCCGTCTGTGCCTTTGCCGCCGGCGGCCCCGAGAACGGTACCGTGACGCGGGCGATCGCGATCCGGCTGTCGTACCAGGCCACGATCGCCCCTTCACCCGGGCCGACCAGCTGCACCCGGCCGGATTGGTCCACGCGGGCGACGGCTTCGTTGCTCGAGGACCACTTCACCCACCGCGTCACGTCGCGCACCGTCCCGTCGGTGTACCAGGCACGCACCAGAATCCGTTGTGTTTCACCTTTCTGATGCAGTGAACGTTCCGGCAGAACTTCCAGTCGCTCCACTTGCGGATCGTCCGGTCGCGGTGGAGCGGCGCCGGCGGCAATCCATTCGGCCAGGATTCGGTATTCCAGCGAATCCGTCTCGAAACGCACCCCGCCCTTGTGTGGAACAGCGGCCGAAGGCTTCATCAGAAACAGACTGGCCGCCGGGTTTTCCAGGTTCACGCGACGCCCGCGGTCTTGTTTGACGATGTTGAAGTGATCCATCACCGGGGCGTAGCCGCGCAGCGACAGCCGGAAGCCGCCCTTGCCTGCCAGCGCACCGTGACACGCACCCGAGTTGCATCCCATCTTGGAAAGCACCGGCAGTACATCGTTCCGAAAACTCCAGCGGTGCGGCATATCGAAACCGTGTACCGCCACCGGTACCGTCTGCGTTTCGCCTCCAAGCGTGACTTCCAACACGGTTTTTCCATCGCCCACCGGAAGCACGCGACCGTCTTCCACGCGGGCCACGTCGGGGTCGCGAACACGCAACGTGGCCTCGACCGTCACCTCCGCACCCGGTTCGGCGCCGTGCATCCGCTGCACAAGCACGTGCTGCCACGATTCGGGGCCGAACAACTGGATTTCCCGCGGCAACACGACCCACGCCGGTTTGCCCGACGCGGCCGGGGCGGCGCGCTCCGTCAGCAGCTCCGGCAGGACCACTGCCGCAACAATGACAACCGTGCCCCAGCATCGGGCAAACCCTTTGGCCGCGACGTGAGACTTCGACAAACCGAAGCCGACAATCCGCTTCGTCATCGACGTCGTGCTCCTCTCGTCAATGGTCTCCGCACGGATCCCGGGGAACATCCCGCCAACCGCCCTCTCCTGCGGCGCTCGGACGGTCGCACGCCGCGGAACCGGCCTCGCGCTTCGCGGACACTGCAGGGCCAACGCTGGTTCGCGATTCGTGCCGCGATCCACTCAGGCCGAAACACCTGACCCCATCAAGCGCCATGCGACCTGTCACCGAACACCAGCCGGTGTCCGGCCCGAAGCCGTTCCCGATCGGCAGTCGGCAGCCGGCCGACACACTCGACCGCCCCGATCGCGGCCCCCGGGCGCGTTCAGAACAATTCGTGGATTTCCCGGTGGCCGAAATCGACCAGCGGGAACGGCCGGCCGGCCGGACCGGGCAGCGTCGTTTCCAGATCGAATCCCAGGCTGTGGAAGATTGTCGCCGCGATGTCGGCGGGCTCGACCGGTCGATCCGCCGGAACCCCGCCGATCGGATCGCTGGCTCCAATCACGCGGCCGCCCTGAACGCCACCACCGGCGAAATACACCGTGAAGCACTGGGGCCAATGGTCCCGTCCTCCCGCGGGGTTGATCCGCGGCGTGCGACCGAATTCCGCCAGATTGCAGACCAGCGTGGACTCCAGCAGCCCACGCTGATCCAGGTCTTCGATCAAGGCGCTGTAGGCCTGATCGTACATCGGGCACACGATGTTCTTCATCCCGGCGATCGAGGTGAACGGCTTCGAACCGTGGATGTCCCAAGTCACTTCGTTGAAGACCGTCAGGAACGTGTTGATCGTGACGAACCGGACTCCGTTCTCGATCAACCGCCGAGCCAGCAGGCAACATTGGCCGAACCGCGTCATGCCGTATCGCTGGCGGACCTTCAAAGGCTCCTTCGACAGATCGAATGCTTCCCGGGCCTGTTTGCTGGTCATCAACCGAAAGGCCGTGTGGAAGTTCTGATCCAGCAGCGCGGCGTTCTCCGTGGCCTCGAAGACGTCCACCGCCTGATCGACCAGCTCGCGGATCCGCCGCCGCCTTTGCAGCCGCACGGTACCGATTTCCGGCGGCGGCAAAAGATCCGGAACCTTGAAGTTCGGCTTGGACGGATCGGCATTCAGCACGAACGGGTCGTATGCCTTGCCCAGAAAACCGCCGGCCTGTCCATTGGGCAGGTTGCCACCACCTCGCCCCATCAGCTCAGGCAGTACGACGAACGGCGGCAGGTCCGTCTTGCGCCCCCGCAAGTAGGCCACCACGGATCCGATGTGCGGCGTGTTTACGCCACCGGTGAACAGCCGCCCCGTCTGCATCATCTGCCAGCCGGCGTCGTGCACGGCAGCCCCGTGATGATGGACGGAGCGAACGAGCGAGAATCTGTCGGCGACCTTGGCATGCAGCGGCAGGATCTCGGAAATCTGGATCTCCGGCGACGCCGTCGCAATCGGACGGAACGGCCCGCGGATCTCTGCGGGCGCCTCCGGCTTCATGTCGAACAGGTCGATATGGCTGGGGGCGCCGAGGTTGAAGATCATGATCCCGTTGCGGTCCGGGGCGTCTTGCCGCAGTGCTCCGGCGGCTTTGGCGGCGAAGAACTGCGGAAGCGACAGCAGTGAGCCCAAGGCTCCGATCCGCATGAAATCCCGACGCGTCGTCCCGTCGCAGGTGGTGACCGTCCCGCGTGCCGTCAGGGTGAGCATGCTCGGACTCCCACTCCAGTTGATCGGCCTTGCGTTTGCCGGCGGGCTGCTGTTTCCCGCCGACCCGCAATGTGCGCCCGCTCTGAGCGACCGCCGGTAGTTTACCCCTTCACGGCTGCGACCGCCAAGCGGCCGATCGATTGCCGAAGCGCATGAAAAAGGCCCGCCGCGGTGGCCCGGTCATTCCGGATCACCACCGTGTCGGGCACTGCTCCACTTTCTTCGAGAGATTCAGCACACTGCGTCAGCTCGATGCAGTGGCCGTCGATCCGCTTCCGAGCAACTCCGCAATCGGCTCACCGCCATCGACGATCTTCATGGGACGGCCCAACGGACTCAGGTTTTCGATCCGCGGATCCACGCCCATCGCATGACAAATCGTGCAGAACAGGTCTGCCGGCGTCACCGGCCGGTCCTCGACGGACGTGCCGTTGGGGCTGGTGCGTCCCACGACCAGGCCGCCCCGCAGGCCACCACCGGCGATCCAGGCACTGAACGCCCGCGGATAATGGTCCCGACCGCTGCGTGGATTGACCCGCGGTGTCCGGCCGAACTCGCCCATCCAGACGACCACCGTCTTCTCGAGCAATCCGCGCTGCTTCAGATCCTTCAACAGCGTGGCTGCGGCCGGATCGACCTGCTGCGCCAACGTTGCAGTACGCTCGAAATTGTTGTCGTGCGTATCCCAGCCGCCGCTGATCACTTCGATGTACGGAACACCCGCCTCCACCAGACGGCGGGCCAGCAGGCATCCGCGGCCGAATGTCGAGTCTCCGTAGGCGTCGCGCAGACCCTGAGGTTCGTCATCGAGCTGGAAAACACGCATTTTCGGGCTGAGCATCAGCCGTGACGCCCGGTCGTACAACTGGCGGTGGTTCTCGACAAGCGGACGCCCGCCTCGGGCGGCGAATTCCTGTTCCAGTTGCTGCAACAGTCCCAGACGCCGGCGTGCCCGATCGGGCGTCGTCGGTACCGCAGTGTTGTCCGGCAGTCGACCGGGCGAAGCGACGCGAAACGGTTCGTACGCCACGCCCAGAAACCCTGCTCCGACGGTCAGACGCGACGTCCCGATCGACACCGCCGGCGGCAAATCCGCCTCCAGATCCGCCACTTCTTTCGCCAGAGCGCAGCCGAGCGCCGGGTGCTTCACACTGCCGGAGGGCAAATATCCGGTGTGCAACTGGTACGTCGCTCGCGGGTGGCTGCCCTCGCGATTGGTCATCGAGCGAATCAGGGCGACATCACCCAGAACGGAGGCCATGTTGTCCCAGCCTTCCGCGATCCGCACTCCCGGAACCGCCGTGCTGATGGCTTTGGTTCCACCGCCATTGGGTGAATCGGGCTTCGGGTCGAACGTCTCGAACTGGCTGGGGCCACCGGCCATCCACAACAGGACGAACGACTTGCCCTGTTTCTTCAATTGCTGACCAAAAGCGGACAGTACGTCATGCCACGTCACCAGTCCCGCAGCGGCTGCGGCCCCCGCGGAACGCACCAGACATTCGCGCCGCGTCACGCCGTGGCGGCCCACCTTCAAGGTTTCGAATCGATCGATTGACATCGCCGTTTCCCCTTCCGTTTCGCATGGTTGCTGTCGGATTCCGTCCGATGGGCAACCGCGGTCCCGTTTCCGGATCGCCTGACCCCACACGATGCCTCGCGCGGCGGCCCGGCGGTACGTCCCGTCCGGTCCCCGATCAACGCTTGCTGATGAACTCGGTGGAGTTGATCAACGCCCACAGCACGTCTTCGAAGGCCTCCAGCCGGTTCTCCGACTGACGGACGTACGCGGTGATGATCTCCAACTCGCGGTCCGTCGGCTCGCGGTTCAGTACCAGCAGGTACAGATCACGGATCACGTCCGTACGCGTTCGTGCTTCGCGCACCATCTGCGGGAGCCGCACGCGGGCGAAGGCGCGAATCGCGCCGTTGACCAACGGGGAATTCATCATGAACAGCGCCTGCGGGATGGTTCCCATGACGTCTTCCGGCGGTGTCGACGGATCGATGCCGAACAGCAGAGAGAAGCCGTCACGCGGCGATCGGGGACGCCCCGGTCGAGCCCCCGGCCGACGTCGCGGAAATCCACCGCTGGGCAGGCCGAACACGTTGACCAGAGCCGAATAGATCTGATCGGCCCGCAGACGTGCAGGAGTCACCGCGGCCATCCCCACCGAAGCGCTCGGGTCCGGTGACCGGGCCTGACGCTGATAGGCCCGCGTGGCCGTGATCGTGCGAATCAGCCACTGGATGTCGTAGCCGCTGCGTGTGAACTCCTGCGCGAGGATCTCCAAAGCCTGCGGATGCTGGGGAGTCCGCTCCGGCCCGATGTCGTCGATCGGCACGTAGAACCCCTGCCCGGTGAAGGCTGCCCACATGCGATTGACGAAAGCTTTGGCGAACCACTCGTTTCGTGGTGAGGTAATGGCCTTCGCGACGGCTCGCCGGCGCGTCAGATCGTCCGTTCCGGTTCGCAGCCGGACGCTGGTGTCCAGGAAGAACACCGGCGTCATCAACGTTCCCTCCTGCTCGGGGTGTTGCAGATCGGGCATGTAATGCTCCAGCGCGCCGCGCCCCGGCTGGTTGTTCTGAGGCCGAGGCAGCGTCTTCAACTCCTGCAGGCTCAGTTGGCCGTCGCCGTCCTTGTCGCCGAGCTGCAGTACGCGATCGAACAGCCGCCCCAGCGGAGTCCGCTCGACCTCTTGCTTGGAAAGTTTCCCGTCGCGGTTGCGATCGAGGAAAATCAGCACCCGTTCGGGGTTCTGGGCGAACGGAAACCGGCGACGCTGCATATTGAACGAGGCCACGACGAAATTGCCTGGGTTGTCCGGATCGCGGCGCAGCGTGATCCGCGGGAAAAACGCCGCCAGTTGATGAAATTGCCGCCGCGTCCACGAATCCGTGGGGTGGTCGTGACAGTTCGCACACTGGATCTGGATTCCCAGGAACACTCGGGCCACCTCGGCCGCCACTTCGGCCGGCTCCGCCTGCTGCGCGAAGATCAACATCGTCGCGCCGTCTTCGCGCACTTCGCCGGTGGCGGTGATCAACTCTGTGGCAATCTCATCCCACGGCCGGTTCTCCCGCAGCTTGCGGGCCATCCAGTCCACAAAGGCATCGCGCGCCGCAGGGGCACGCTCATTGGTGGCGTGGCTCAACAGCACGTCACGCCAGTAGCGGGCCCAGTTCAGGGCGTAGTCTTCGGTGCCGAGCAGTTCTTCGACCACCCGCGACCGTTTGTCTTCGGACGGATCCACCAGGAACAACAGAAGTTCCTGTGGACTCGGCGGTCGTCCCGCGATGTCGAACGTCACCCGACGCAAATAGTCTTCATCCGGACACAACGGTGCCGGCTTCAGGCCTGCAGCCTTCAATTCCCCTTCGATTGCCGCGTCCACCTGTGCCGCAACTTCCTGCGGCGCAGCGGCCTTCACGTACGGCGCGAAAGCCGCCAAGGCCGCCATCGCCGCAACGCCCCAGAACATCCAGCCAGCGGGGCGCGGCCTCGCCTGTGGCCTTCGCCGGTATACGCCCGCTGCTTCGCTCGACAGTCGTGTGATCATCGGTTCGGCTCCCTGATCGTCGTTGCGCGATTGCCGCCGAGGGCCTCAATCCCTGCCCTGCAATGTCTTCTGTCGGCCCCCCCCGGCCGTGCGCATCGCCCGGACTCCGCCCCCCACGGTCGATGGACTCACCTCGACAGAATAAACCACGGGAGCCGCCCGTGGTGTCAGCTTTTTTTGAACCATTTCCGGTTGTCTGGGGCATTGCGAGTCGCCCACACCGCCTGCGCACGTTGTGCGAATGCGACGGCGCATGCGCAGCCGACGTGCTTCCCTGCTGGCCGATGCCCGCTGGGTGACGAAGTGCCGGCCGCTGTGTATACGTGCGCACACATATTGGACGGGCCGTCCAAGAGTCGCGATCCCGAAACAGTCCATCGACTTGCACCGCCGTAACCGGCAACATACTACCCTCCACGGCCGCTCCGCCATCCGCCGCCGTGCGGCACGGCTCGACACCCGACGGCACAGGCGAGCCGTGTTTCCGGCCCGGCCATGCCGCACCGCCTTTGGGCCTTGGGCCCCGATCGTCGCCCACACCACCGACAGGCGGCGGATGCGGCCATACGGTCCTCACGGTTCCCGATAGAAAGCCGGCGGGCTGCGCTCGGCGCACGACGCCACACGCGTCGTGAAACGGCCCGCGGTACCGCCGCGATCGAGAGAAAACGCCGCATGCAACACTTGGCCGACTGGCTCGTCCGACACCGCATAGCGATCGCGGTCGTCACCCTGGCACTGACCGCACCGCTGGCCATGCTCGGACGGCGCCTTGAATTCGATCGTTCGATCGAATCGCTCTACGCGGAAGACGACCCACACCTGCGGGATCTGCAACTCAGTCGCCGCGCGTTCGGCGGTGATGAATTCGTCATCGTCGCCTGGAAACCGCCTCGGCTGTTCGAAGCCGACGGCCTCACCCTCACCGCCTCGGCCGCCGAAGACATCCGGTCCATGCGCGATGCTCTGGCGGAGATTCCCGGTGTGCGCGCGACGCACGACCTCGCCGCCGCGCTTCGCTTCCCCTACCGCCGAGCGCACGTCAAGGAGCTGCTGCGCGGCATCCTGCTGGGCTATGACGACCAGACGACCGCCGTAGTCGCATGGCTTGAGCCCGAGCGGGCGACACCCTCGGAGGCAGTCCCGCGCAGCGAAACGTTCCGCCGCATCCGTGCGCTGGCCGCGGCGCACGACCCGCCGGCGCAGGTGGCCGGTGAAGCCATTCAGGTTCACGACATGTTCCGCTACGTGGAAGAGGACGGAATGGTCCTGTTCCGCTGGTCGCTGCTGGCCCTTTCGGGCGTCATTCTGCTATTGCTGCGACGTATCCGTTGGGTCGTGCTCCCCGTCGCCGTGGTGCTGGTCACCGTCGCCTGGACGGAAGGTCTGCTTGTTCTCGCACGACTGAAGCTGAGCATGGTCAGCTCCATGCTCAACTCGCTGGTCACGATCATCGGTGTGGCGACGGTGATGCACGCTGCAGTGCATTTCCGCGACCTGCAGGCAGAATCGGGGCTGACGCCCCCCGAAGCGGCACGCCGAACCCTGGCCGAACTGGCCGCTCCCGTCTTCTGGACCTGTGCCACCACTGCCGTGGGCTTCCTGTCGCTGCTGTGCAGTGAAATCACACCCGTCCGCAGCTTTGGGACAATGATGGGATTGGCGAGCTTCCTGGTGTTCTTCGTTGCCATGACGATCTTGCCCAGCGGATTGTCCTGGCCGAGTGGCCATCTAACGCATCCCGCCGGACTGGAGGCCCGCATCGGCGGATGGCTGTCGCGGACCGCCGCCGGATCGTTGCGTCGGCCGGCACGCGTCTTGTTGGCGGCGTCGACCATTGTGATAGCGGCGCTCTGCGGACTGCCCCGATTGCACGTGGAAACCGACTTCAGTCGCAACTTCCGCGAAAACAGCGAAATCGTCCGCGCCCTGAACTTCGTCGAAGACCGGCTGGGAGGGGCCGGAAGCTGGGAAGTCAACTTTGCCGCACCACGCGTGCTCGACGAGAACTATCTCGAACGCGTTCGCCAGACGACGGCCGCATTTCGCAGCGAGCTGGGCGGCCGCGGCCCCGGCCGAATCAGCAAGGTCGTCAGTCTGACCGACGGCCTGGATCTCGTGCCACGGATCCCCTTCGTCCTGAACTCGCTCCCCAAACGCCTGGCCGCTCTCGACGCCCTGCAAGCCGGTTTCGTCCGGTCACTGTATGACGCAGACAGTGGTCGGATGCGCATCGTTTTGCGTTCCCGTGAACGGCAGCCGGCGGAGCTGAAGAATCGGCTGATTGCTCAGGCTCAAGCGCTCGCGGCGACCCGACACCAGGACGTGCGCGTCACCGGTCTGTTCGTTCTGCTCGCGTTCCTGATCGAAAGCCTGTTGCGTGACCAGTTGCTCAGCTTTGTGATCGCCGTAGTCGGTGTCGGTCTGACGATGTCCGTCGCACTCCGCAGCATGCGACTGGGACTCGTGTCGCTGGCCCCAAATCTGTTGCCGATCGGGGCAGTCGTCGGCGTGATGGGGTGGGCGGACATCCCCGTCAACATCGCCACAGCCATGATCGCCAGCGTGTCGATGGGGCTGACCATCGACTCCACCATCCACTACCTGTGGCACTTCCGACGACTGATCCTGGCCGGTTACCGATTCGACAGAGCCGTCGCGGCCACACACGCAACCGTCGGCCGAGCCCTGCTGTTCGCAAACCTGGCCCTCGTGGTCGGATTCAGCGTGCTGACGGCGTCCCACTTCGTCCCGCTCATCTACTTCGGCCTGCTCGTCAGTGCCGCCATCCTGGGCGGTCTGTTGAGCAACCTGTTTCTGCTCCCGGTGCTGCTCCACGTTCTGTACCCGGTCAACCGCGCCGACGATCTCTTCGACGGCCTCTCGGAGCCGCCCGGCGGTTCCTCCGTGCGCCCACGTCTCCCTCGGCAGTCGACGGACGCGCCCAGCGGACGATGAGACCACCTCGGGGCGGCCCGGCACGACCGACGGGTGGGTCCGTCCCGCCACTCAACCGCCGAAATCGTCGTACGCGATGTTCTCCGGCTCGACGCCCAGATCGTCGAGCATCTTCAGAACGGCCTGCAGCATGAGTGGCGGGCCGCAGATGTAGTACTCGCAGTCCTCAGGCGCGGGGTGGTCTTTCAAGTAATTGTCATAGACCACCTGGTGAATGAAGCCCGTCGGTCCGGTCCAGTTGTCTTCCGGCAACGGCTCAGAAAGCGCCACGTGAAACGAGAAGTTGGGAAATTCGCGAGCCAACGCTTCGAACTGATCTTGATAGAACATTTCGCGAAGGCTGCGGGCCCCATACCAGTAGGACACCTTGCGCTTCGTCTTTCGGCGTTTGAACAATTCGAAGATGTGCGAACGCAGCGGCGCCATCCCCGCCCCACCTCCGATGTAAACCATCTCGTTATCGGTTTCCTTGATGAAGAAGTCGCCGAACGGTCCGGAAACAGTCACTTTGTCGCCCGGCTTCAGACTGAAAATGTACGACGAGCACTTTCCGGGGGGCGTCCCCTCAGGGGCCCTGGGAGGTGGCGTTGCGATCCGGACATTCAGCATGATGATGCCCTTCTCGTCCGGATAGTTTGCCATTGAATACGCCCGCTCGACCGGTTCGGTCGTGTGCGATTCCAGCCGCCACAGGTTGTACCGGTCCCAGTCCGGACGGTACTTTTCGTCAATGTCGAAGTCCGAAAACTTGATGTGATGCGGCGGACAGTAGACCTGAATGTACTGCCCGGGCTTGAAATCCATCTCTTCACCTGGAGGCAACTCGAATATGGTCTCCTTGATGAAAGTCGCCACGTTGCGATTGGAACGGACGGTGCAGACCCACCGGCGGGTCTCGAGTGCCTCGGGTGGCACTTCGATTTCCATATCCTGCTTGACCGCAACCTGACAGGACAGCCGATAGCCCATCCGCGCCTCGCGATTCGTGATATGGGCCCGCTCGGTGGGAAGCAGTTCGCCACCGCCCCGCAGGATCCGCACACGACACTGTCCGCAGGTTCCGGCCCCGCCGCATGCGGACGAAACATAGATGCCCTGGTCGGCAAGGACGTTCAGCAACTTCCCGCCTGCCGGAACTTCAAGATCCTTCTGCTGATTGACCTTGATATGGACCGTGCCGCTGGGTACGAGCTTGGCCTTGGCAGCCAGAATGATCGCCACGAGCGCCAGCACGATTCCGGTGAACATCACCACGCCGAAGACGACTTCCATCTTGTAGTCTCGCTTTGATCGAGGAATTCTCCAGACAGCGGCCTACCGCCGACGATCCCGATGCACCGCTGCGGAACAGGGGCCGCGGATCGGATGTGCCTAACCGCGGCGAACGAAAGGCCGACACGGAGGCATCAGCGGTTGCGGCGAGCTCTGCGTGGCGTGGCCGGGCGGCCCGCCTCTTGGCCCGGTCACAACTGAATGCCGCCAAATGCCATGAACGCCATGGCAATCAGACCCACCGTTATGAATGTAATACCGAGTCCCTGAAGGCCGGCCGGCACATCGCTGTACTTCAGCTTTTCCCGTACACCCGCCAGCACCGTGATCGCCATCGCCCAGCCCACGCCAGACCCGAAGCCGTACGTGACGGCTTCGGGGAAGTTGTACTCGTTCTGAATCATCAGCAGCGTGCCGCCCAGGATCGCGCAGTTCACGGTGATCAGGGGCAGGAAAATGCCGAGCGTGTGGTACAGCCGCGGAAAGTAGCGGTCGAGCGCCATTTCGAGGATCTGTACCATCGCAGCGATGACGCCGATGTAGGTGATCAGACCGAGAAAACTGAGATCCAGCTCGGCGTATTGCTCACCCGCCCAGGCGAGCGCCCCCGGCCGAAGCAGGTATTGAAACAGCAGATTGTTGGTCGGCACCGTGATCCCCTGGATGATGATCACCGCCAGCCCCAATCCCATCGCTGTTCTGACGTCCTTCGACACGGCCAGAAACGTGCACATGCCGAGGAAGAAGGCCAGCGCCAGGTTCTCGATGAACACCGACTTCACGAACAGGCTGATATAGTGTTCCATCGTTCTTCTGCCCCGTGTGCCGGGCCGCCGGAGTGATCGGCGGCGGCGGGTGTTGGGATGAAGCGATTCGGTGGGTAGGACAATTGTCAGCTCTTGCCGACCTGTTCCGGTTTCCAGGTACGGATCGCCCAGATGATCAGTCCGATGAGGAAAAAGGCGCTCGGTGGAAGCAGCATCAAACCATTCGGGACATACCACCCGCCGTCACGTGCCAGCGGCAGCACTTCGACACCGTAAATCCTTCCGCTGCCGAACAACTCACGAGTGATCCCGACGACCAGCAGAATGAAGCTGTAGCCCAGCCCGTTGCCGATGCCGTCCAGAAATGACAGCTTCACGTCGTGGTGCATTGCGTAACCTTCCGCTCGTCCCATCACGATGCAATTCGTGATGATCAGCCCCACGAAAACCGACAACTCCTTGCTGGCTTCGTACGCGAAGGCCTGCAGAACCTGATCGACGATGATCACCAGCGATGCGATGATCGTCATCTGCACGATGATCCGGATACTGCTCGGAATGTAGTGCCGGATCGCGGCGACAGCGGCGCTGGAGCAGCCGACGACCAGCGTCACCGCCACGGCCATCACCACTGACGTGTGCAGCTTGGTCGTGACGGCCAGAGCCGAACAGATGCCTAGCACCTGCAGCGCGATCGGGTTGTTGTCGAAGATCGGCGTCAGCAGGACGTCTTTAGGCTTTTCCATCGTTGCGTTCCTGTTGCAACCGTTTCAGCAGCGGCCCGAAACCGTTCTCACCAAGCCAATAGTGGATTGCGTTCTGGACGCCCTTGGACGTAAACGTCGCTCCGGACAGAGCATCGATGTGACAGGGATCGTCGCTCGAACCGCCGCCTCCACCGGGTTTTTCCACACGGATGCAAACGCGGCCCGTTTCGTCGAAGGCCGTCTTCCCACGCCACTGCGCCCGCCATTTGGGGTTGTCGACCTCGCCCCCCAAACCGGGCGTTTCCTTGTGTTCATAGAAGCCCAGACCACGGATCGTCCGCAGATCGGCATCCAGCGCGATGAACCCATGCAGCACCGACCAGAGCCCCAGGCCACTGATGGGGAGCACGATCTGGTCCAACGAACCATCTTCATTGCGTACAAAGTAGACTTCCATGAATCGTGGGTGACGCTTGATCCGCGCGATGTCCATGTCCGGTGGCAGGAAGATCATCTGGTCGGTGTCGATCGATTCTTCCTCCTCCTTGGGGACCAACGTGGCCTCCCGCTCCAGGTCCACCCAGCGGGTTTCGATCCGCTCGAACAGCCTCTCGATCTCCGCCTGCGAAGGGTGCGCGTCTTCGCCGATCAGGCCGGCCACGATCAGAATGTTGCGCATCTTGTCCAGCCGCCGCTGGGCGGCCTGCCGCGGGCGCAGGGCGACGGTCGTCGCCGACACCAGCAACGAACAGACCAGACAAAGCACGACGGCAACCGTAATCGTGCGACCGACGGTGTCACGTGGCATTGCGGGCCAGCCTTCGTTTGATGTTCGCCTGGACGACGAAATGGTCGATCACCGGAGCGAACACGTTGCCGAACAGAATCGCCAACATGATCCCCTCCGGAAACGCCGGATTGATGACACGGATCAGGATCGTCATCACTCCGATCAGAATTCCGTAGAACCATTTGCCCGTTTCGGTCATCGCGGCCGAAACCGGATCGGTGGCCATGAACACGGTCCCGAACGCGAATCCGCCGACGACCAGATGCCAATACGGCGGCATCCGGAACATCGCGTTGCTCTCGCTCCCGACCGCGTACAGGAAACCGGAAAAGCCCATCGCGCCGATCAGGACCGCCAGCATGATCCGCCAACTCCCCACGCCGGTGGCGATCAACAACACCGCCCCCAGCAGGCAGGCCAGCGTGGATGTCTCCCCCATCGAACCGGGCATGGTGCCGAGAAAAGCGTCCCACCAGGACAGATTGTTCAGCACGGCTTGCATTCCCACTTGTGGGTTCGCAGAGGCCAGAACCCCCAGCGGCGTCGCACCGCTGAAACCGTCCACGGCAGGTACGGCGGTCCAGATCGCATCACCGACCATCGACGGTGCATAGGCGAAGTACAGGAACGCCCGACCGGTCAACGCAGGGTTCAGGAAATTCCGTCCCGTTCCTCCGAAAACTTCCTTGCCGATCACCACCCCGAAACTGATTCCCAGTGCCGCCTGCCACAAGGGAATCGTGGGCGGTAGCGTAAGCGGAAACAGAACTCCGGTTACCAGGAACCCCTCGTTGACCTCGTGTCCCCGCACGCTCGCGAAGAGCAGTTCCCACAGCCCGCCCACTACATTACAGACCACGTAAACGGGCAGGAAATACAACGCGCCGTGCACGATGTTCGACCACCAGCTCTGCGGGTCGTATCCGGACCCCAGAGCGGCGATCACGCTCCCCCGCCATCCCGGAGCCGAACTCAGGTGCAGCTCCTGCATGGCGAGATTGGCCTGCAAACCGGTGTTCCACATCGCCATGTAGATGCACGGCAAAAGCGCAACGACAACGGTGATCATCATCCTTTTCAGGTCCATGCCGTCGCGCACGTGAGACGGCCCGGAGGTCACCTCGTCAGGCGTATACAGGAACGTGTCGATGGCCTCGTACAGCGGGTACAACCGCTGCAGCTTTCCGCCTTTGACGAACAACGGCTTGACAGCGTCCAGCACGCGGCGAATCGGCTGCATGGTTTCAGCACCCTTTGTCTGTCGTTCCATACCCGCGGGCGCGGTTGACAGCAATCGCATCGCTCGGAACGGGCCGTCCCAATGCTTCTGCAACCCGAAGCGAGCGGAGAGGACGGAAAGCTCGAAAAAGCGAATCGATCGAAAGGACGAATCAGCCTTCCTTTTCGTACCGTTCCAGTACCTGCCTCAGGAGCGGGCCATACTCCATCTTGCCGGGACACGCAAAGGTGCACAAAGCCAGGTCTTCTTCGTCCAGTTCCAGAGCTCCCAGGGCCACGGCCTGTTCGACGTCGCCGACCAGGAGTGCCCGCAGCAGGAACGTCGGCAGGATGTCCAACGGCATCACTTTTTCGTACATCCCGATCGGCACCATCGCCCGCTTGCTGCCGTTCTGCGAAGTCGTGAAGTCGAAACGCCTTCCGCGAGCGAACCACGCCGAGGCGAAAACCGGTTTGATCGAAAACATGTCCATGCCGGGACGCAACCAGCCCAGAAACCGACGCGGGGCTCCCTCGCGCAACACCGAAATCTGATTGTGAAACCGTCCCAGAAACGCCAACGGCCCGGTGGCCGTCCGTCCGGACAGCACCGAGCCGCTGATCACGCGGTGGTGCCCGGGTTTGAGCTCCCCGGCGGTCAGGGTCTCCGTGCATGCTCCCAGGCGCGTCCGCAACAACCGCGGTCGTTCGACCGACGGTCCCGCCAGACTGATCACACGTTCCACCGGCACCACGCCGGTCTCGAAGAAACGTCCGACGTCGCAGACGTCCTGGTAACCGATGTACCACACCGTCTTGTGCTCGGACACCGGATCCAGAAAGTGAATGTGCGTCCCCGGCAAACCCGCCGGATGTGGGCCCGTGAACCGGCTGTGCGTCACGAACCGCAGGTCGGTCCCGGGAATCGCGCTGTCCGCGTCCGTGCAGAGAAAGACGCGTCCTTCGGTCAGATGCTGCAGCACATGAAGCCCGCGGACAAAGTCCCGTTCTCGCTCCTGAAGGGTCAATCGTGGCGGCGGAGCCAGAGGGTTGGTATCCATCGCCGTGACGAACAGTGAATGCGGCGTGCTGCCCGGCACAGGCGTCTTGCTGTACGGTCGTGTCCGCAGAGCCGTCCACAGGCCCGACGCCACCAGCGCACCGGTCACCTCTTCCCGAGTCAGCGCGTCCAGGTCGGTCTTGCGGGGCAACTCGAAGGCCACCGGATCCTCATCAAGCTGCGGATCGACTTCGATCACCAGCGACAGAAATCTCCGCTTGGCACCGCGGTTGATCTCCCGCACGGTCCCGCCGGCGGGCGCTGTGAACACCACCTCCGGATTCTTCCGGTCTGCGAACAGGCGTTGACCGCGGCGCACGCGGTCGCCGACCTGGACCTCCAGTGCCGGCTTCATCCCGTTGTAGTCCGGTCCGAGCACGGCGACACGGCTCACGGACCGCGCCGGCTCGATCGACTCCGACGGTTCGCCGGTGATCGGCAGATCCAAACCCCTGGTAATGCGAATCATCGAGCGCCACCTGTGCTTCCGCCGCGTTCCCCGCCCGCCTCGCGGGCTGCGAGACCGACGGTCCACGGACATTGCAGACGCCAGAAACAATGGGGACAACGCCACGCGGTCCGTGGGTTTGGCCCCGGCATGTGGCCCCGCACGCGGTCCCCGCACGGCGGTCGCTCAGAAGACCGCCGGCGACTCACGAAAGAAATCTCACGCCTTCGGCCATCGCCGAAACAGCCGCGTCAGCGAAAAACGGCCGCATTGTAGTGACCACCTTCGCCTTTTGTAGTGAAGCGAAGGGGCCGAACCCGGAACCCGCCGCCACTCTGTTCCGGCCCGCCGTCGTCCGGCCAGCGGGGTCCCGCCAGCGTCAGCTTCGCGGCCGATACACGTGTGTCGGGACGCCGAAAATCCCCTCAGCCGCCTCCATCAACGTCTCCGCCAGCGTCGGGTGGGCGTGGATCGTGTCGGAGATGTCACGGGCTTCCACGCCCATTTCGACGGCCAGTGCCGCTTCGGCGATCAACTCGCCGGCTCCCACGCCGACAATCCCCACACCCAACACCCGTTCGGTGTCGGGATCGACCAGAACTTTGGTCATCCCTTCGGGCCGGCCGATGCTTTGTGCCCGTCCGCTGGCCGCCCAGGGAAACCGCGACACCTTCACCGCAATGCCCCGCCGCCGGGCCTCGGTCTCGGTGAGGCCGACCCACGCGACTTCGGGATCGGTGAACACCACCGCGGGAATTGCGCGATTGTCGAACGCGGCCGGTTCACCCGCGAGCGCATCGACGGCCACATGCGCCTCCCGCGTGGCCTTGTGCGCCAACATCGGCTGGCCGGCGACGTCACCGATGGCGAAAATGTGCCTCTGTGTGGTTCGACGCTGCTCGTCGACGACGACGAACCCCTGAGGATCCACCTGTACTCCGGCAGCGTCCAATCCCACGTCCTCGGTGTTCGGCCGACGCCCGATCGCGATCAGCACACGATCGAAAACCTGCCGTTCCACGGTCCCGTCGCTTTCCAGCTTGGCACCCACTCCCGCGGCCTGCGAAGACAGCGACAGAACCTTCGTGTCGCAACGGATCGCATGAAACAGACTCTCCAGCCGCCGTTGCAACGGCCGTACCAGATCCCGATCCGCACCGGGCAGCAGCCCGGACGTCATTTCCACCACGGTGACCCGGCTGCCCAGCGCAGCGTACACGCTTCCCATTTCCAGGCCGATGTATCCGCCGCCGACGACCAGCAATCGTCGCGGGACGTCGGCCAGCTGCAAAGCGCCGGTCGAGTCCATCACCCGCGGGTCATCCAGCCGAAACGCCGCCGGAATCGTGGGGCGCGAGCCGGTCGCCACGATCGCATGTTCAAACTCCAGCCGCGACCGGGAACCGTCCGGATGCGTCAATTCCAGGTGACGGGGATCCACGAACCGCGCTCTCGCCTGCACGTAGCGGACGCCGCGCTTCTCGGCCAACTGTCGGATCCCGCCAGTGAGCTTCGTAACCACGCTGTCCTTCCATGCCCGGATCTTCTCCACATCCAACCGTGGCGGGCCGAAGAAGACTCCGCAATCGGCCACCTCGTTGGCTTCGTGGATCAACCGGGCCAGGTGCAACAATGCCTTGGAGGGGATGCAGCCACGGTGCAGACACACCCCACCCGGAATCGGCTCGTCGTTGACCAGCGTCACTTCGATGCCCTTGTCGGCCGCGGCGAACGCCGCCGGATAGCCCCCGGGCCCCGCTCCGATCACCACCAATTGTGTCGAATCGTCTGAATGCGTCATCTGTCCTTCGTTCTGGAAACGTCGTGCACGTGAGCACATGGTGCGCGACCGGCCGTCGGTCGCGATCCCCGAATCCCGACGGATGCGCAAGCCGCGCACCGAAACCGTCCGTCTTCATCAGAGATCGATCAGCAGGCGAAACGGCTGCTCCAGCAGGACGGCGAGGGCACGCAGGAACCGGGCCGCGTCGGCGCCGTTGATCACCCGGTGGTCGTAAGACAACGACAGCGGCAGCCACAGGCGTTCTACCACTTCCCCGTCGCGGACCTGCAGTCGCGGTTGTGACCGAGCCACGCCGAGGATCGCCACCTCGGGGAAATTGACGATCGGAGTGAACGCGGTCCCGCCGATGCCTCCCAGATTCGTGATCGTGAAGGAAGCACCCTGCATTTCGCTCAGCTCGAGTTTGCGATCCCGCGCGCGAGCCGCCAGATCCCTCAGCTCCTTCGCCACCTCACGGACGCTCTTTTTGTCGACGTCACGGATCACCGGAACGACCAGCCCGTGCGGCGTATCCACCGCGCAACCGATGTGGTAATACCGCTTGTAGACGATCTCCCCCGCCGCTGCGTCGAAACTGGCGTTGAACTTCGGATAGGCGCGCAGCACCGGCACGACGGCTTTGATCAGCACGGCCGTCATGGTGACTTTCGCACCGTCCCGAGCTTCGTCGAACTGTCGGCGCGCGCGTTCCAGGTCGGTGATGTCGGCCTCGTCGTGCTGCGTCACGTGCGGAATCACATGCCATGCCGTGCTCAGGTTCGCCGCGGCGGATCGTCCCAGCTTGCTGAGCCGTTCACGTTCCACCGGTCCCCACTGCGAGAAGTCGGGCAATGGCGTCTGGCTCGTGGCCGCGGTCGCCCCTCCGCCCTGCGTCAATCGCCGCACGTACGCCTTGACGTCCTCTTTGGTGATCCGCCCGCCGGGGCCCGTCCCCTGCACCTGGTACAGGTCCACTCCCAGTTCGCGGGCGAGTCGGCGCGTCGCCGGACCCGCCGGTGGCGGTGGGCGGAATCCCGACGCTCCTTCGTCCGACACCGGGCTGGGGACGATCGTGGCCGGCGATGCGGGGACGACCGGTGCCGCGGA
>RFHO01000044.1 GCA_003696385.1 Planctomycetota bacterium
ACCGCTTCCAGATCCTGGTCGGCTTCCAGCCCGGTTTCGGCAGCAGCACCTTCCGCGTCGAAACCGACTACGCGAACAACAACTTCGATATCCTGGCCAACAGCTTCACCGACCAGTTCCCGCTCGGCGATCCGGCGGAAGGCGAACTGCCCTTCGGTTGGGATGTCACCCTGCCGCAGGGAACCGTCAGCGGCATCCTGGACGGCATCTTTGGCCCGTAAACCGCAGCAACCACCGGCAACGGGCGCAACACCCCGCCGCACCCGGCCGCTTCGGCCGGAACAACCGTCGGGAAAGGAGGTGAAACCGATCTCCGAGCGGACGCCGTTTCGATTCAGTCCCGATCCGCGATGCGGCGTCCGCCCCTTTTCTGACCTTCCCCGGCATCAACTGTGACGACTCCGCGTCACTGCGATGCGACCGGACCTTCGATCGTCGACTGGCGCTCCCCTGACCGCACCCCGGCCGGCATTCGGCCGGGGTGTTTTTTTTCTCCTCCGGCCCGCCCGAAACCCACGTCCGGCTGCCGCACCCGCACTGCTCCCAGTCCCGCGTTGGCGACGATCGCGATCGTGATTCCTCACCCCTTCGCAACTGCGGCCCTGCCTGATCGGGGTGACATCGATTCCATTCATCCGGACACGCATGCCCTCCCCCGCTCCGTCGCTCGAACGCCGATTCTCCGACCAACCCGGCCGCCAAGCCGGCGGGGCTGTTGAGAATCCGAGGCGAAAAACGGATTATTCCCTGTGGGGTGTTTCACTTTGCAACGTTCTCCGGCACGGCCGCGACGACGTCCCGCCGGGGCGCACGCGCGGAAACGCCCGCACGCGGTTGGGCGACCGGCCATTGCGCCACGTCGCGTCGAACGCCCGCATCGCCGCGGAGCAACAGTGGGACCGATCGGGGGGCTCCACCATGCCGCTGCATTGCACCCCGTACGGCCGGTGACCGATTCCACTGCACGGAAAGCAGCCTGATGACGCATGTCGGCGAACATCGAACGAAACCCACGCCCCACGGCGTGTCCATCGCCTACCTGATCCTCGGCGACGGTGCATACTGGCACGAGATCCACGAGCTCCGTCCCGGACAGGTGACCACCATCGGCCGCGCTCCCACCAACCGGATCGTCGTCCGTGACGAAATCTGCAGCCGTCATCACTGCGAAATCTTTCACACCAACACCGCGTGGTACGTCCGGGATCTGGGCAGCCGCAACGGCACACGCATCGACGGCGTCCCGGTGACCGGCGATTGGGAGCTGGAAGAAGGACAGACGATCCAGATCGGCAACACCCGACTGTATTTCACGTACGACGCCGGTCGCGTCTACCCGCAACTGGCCAATGCCGAGGTTCTCGATGGCGGAACCGCCACCGCCGAAGGCGGAGCCGATCAACCCGAAATCATCCAACGTCGTCGCCGTGCCCGGTACGCCTCCGACGAAGTGGCCCGGGACCGGACCAGTCGCGAACTGGCATCGCTGTACCGCATGGCCCTCTCGATGGGCGACGCCCGGACGCCCGAGCAGGTCGCCGACATCGCATTGCAGACCCTGATCGCGGGAACCGCGGCCGACATCGGCGCCGTTCTGCTCCACAACGACCCCACCGCCCCCATCGCCCCGGACAACCTCCGTATCGTCGCCTACCGGTCATCCGGAGACAGCGAATACCAACGCGTCTCCGCCTCCCTGTCGGAAATCTGTCTGAAGAGCCGCGAAGCCGTCCTGGCCCGAGACATTTCCAGCGACAGCCGACTGTCCGAACGCGACAGCCTGGGCGAGATTCTCGCCAAGAGCGTGATCTGCGCGCCGCTCCGCCGCGGCTCCCAGGTGCTCGGACTGATCCATCTGTACTCGACCAACCTCGACAACCCGCTGGACCAGAATGACCTGGACTACACGCTGGCGGTCGCCGATCACGTCGCCATCGCGCTGGACAGCCTGCAGGAACGCGAATCCCTGGCCCGCGGCCTGCAGCAGGCCCGCGACGAAAACCGAACGCTCCGCTCACAGCTACAGATCGAAACCGATCTGGTCGGCAGCAGCCCCGCGATGCAGGAAGTCCGCCGGCAGATTTCGCTCATCGCTCCCACCGACTCCACCGTTCTGGTCCGCGGCGAAAGCGGCGTCGGCAAGGAACTGGTCTCCCGTTCCATCCATTTCAACAGCAGCCGCCGCAACGGTCCGTTCGTCTGCATGAACTGTGCGGCGCTCAGCGAAACACTGCTGGAAAGCGAGCTGTTCGGACACGAGAAGGGCGCCTTCACCGGAGCCACCAACCGCAAACTCGGCAAGTTCGAGCAGGCCGACGGCGGCACGATCTTCCTCGACGAGGTGGGCGAAATGAGTCCGGCCATCCAGTCGAAATTCCTGCGCGTCCTCGAAGGGCACCCCTTCGAACGCGTCGGCGGCAACACGCCCATCAAGGTCGACGTCCGGGTCGTCGCGGCCACCAACCGCGACCTCGAACAGGCCGTCAAGGAAAAGAAATTCCGCGCCGACCTGTATTTTCGATTGAATGTCGTCTCCATTCACATCCCCCCGCTGCGCGAACGCAAGGAGGACATTCCGGAACTCGCCGAGCACTTCCTGCAACGCCTGCTGCAGCGCATTCCGCGACCGATCCAGGGATTCGCCCCCGAAGCCATGCAAAAGCTGCTCGATTACCCCTGGCCCGGCAACGTGCGCGAACTGCAGAACGCCATCGAACGGGCGGTCATCCTCTGTCGCGATTCGCTCATCCGTCCGCAGGATCTGGTTCTGGTGGATGTCTCTTCCGCCGAAGGAACCGGAGACGACGGCGGAGTCCCTCGGATCACCATCGAAGAGCTGGAGCGGCGGCACATCCTGGCGATCCTCGACGCCACCGGCTGGCACAAGAGCCGCGCCGCACGGATCCTGGGTATCGAGCGTTCGACGCTGGACCGCAAACTCAAACGCTACGGAGTCACCCGGCCCCGCAGGTGACAATCCACCGCACCCCCGCCTGCCAGCGGCAACGGGTCATTCCTTCAGCACCATGTCCACGCATATCACCGCGCCGAGAATCAACCGACGCAGCGGACTGTCCGGCGGCACGTCCTCGGAGATTTCCAGCGCATA
>RFHO01000367.1 GCA_003696385.1 Planctomycetota bacterium
CCTGATCGTCCGCCGCCCGGAGGGCTCGGAGGATCCATTGTCCGACCCGTCGCATATCGTCTTCTTTCAAGCCTCGCGTGGTCAGGGCGGCGGTGCCGAGCCGAATGCCGCTTGGGTCCAGCGGTTTGCGCTCGTCGAAGGGAATCATGTTCTTGTTGACGGTGATGCCGGCACGGTCGAGCGTCTGTTCGGCGATCTTTCCGGTCAGACCGATGGCGGTCACGTCGGCGAGCATCAAGTGATTGTCGGTGCCACCGCTGGCGAGCTTCAGGCCGCCGGCCTGCAGTGTTTCGGCCAGGGTGGCGGCGTTGCGGACAATCTGTCGCGCGTACTCACCGAATGACGGTTGCAGCGCTTCGTGGAAGCATACCGCCTTGGCCGCGACGATGTGCATCAGGGGGCCTCCCTGCATGCCGGGGAAGACCGTGCGATCGATGTCCCTGGCGTAGGCGGCGCGGGTCAGGATGAACCCGGAGCGCGGACCGCGTAGTGTCTTGTGGGACGTGCTGGTCACAAAATCGGCCACCGGGACGGGGCTGTTGTGGATGCCGGCCGCCACCAGTCCGGCATAGTGGGCCATGTCGACCATCAGCCGGGCGCCGACCTGGCGGGCGATTTCCGCGAACCGGGCGTGGTCGATTTCCCGTGGATACGCGCTGGCTCCGGCGACGATCAGTTTGGGTTTGTGCTCGCGAGCCAGAGCGGCCACCTGGTCGAAATCGATCCGGTGGTCCTGCCGGCGGACGCCGTAGTGCACGACGTTGTAGAACCGTCCGGAAAAGTTCAGCCGCATGCCGTGGGTGAGGTGTCCGCCGTGGGCGAGGTCCATCGCCAGCAGCGTGTCGCCGGGCTGCAGCACGGTGAGGTACACCGCCATATTGGCTTGCGAGCCCGCGTGCGGTTGGACGTTGGCGTGTTCGGCCCCGAACAGGCGGCAAGCCCGCTGACGGGCGAGTTCTTCGATGACGTCGACGTGTTCGCAGCCGCCGTAGTAGCGGCGTCCCGGGTAGCCCTCGGCGTACTTGTTCGTCAGAACCGTTCCCGCGGCTTCCAGGATCGCGGCGCTGGCGTAGTTCTCGGAGGCGATCAATTCGAGTCCTTCGACCTGGCGTCGCTCTTCGGCCTTGATGGCGGCCCAGACTTCCGGATCGGTCTGCTGCAGAGCGGACATGCTCAAGCTCCTCCGCGGGGATTCGGTGACAACGGCCGCGCCGGAACCGGACACGGCCGGTGTCTGCGGCGGTCCGGGCCGGTGGGGGCGGAAGGATAACGGTCCTGCGGGCATACCGCCAACGGTCCGGCTGAGCGATCGGAGAAGGCTGAAAAGAAAGTTGCGGCCCAACAGTCCAGATGGGAACATGCGTACGGTCGACTGCTCCGGTCGAGGAATCCGCAAGACGGTGGCGCGCCCGATGGCGCGGGTGTACTGTGCCGGAACCGGAGCCGGTCGGTTTGCGGCAGGGACGTCACTGGGCCGTGTCACAAGGCAGACGTGGGCACCATGAAGAGAGCATTGTTGTGCGACCTGGGAAATGTCGTGCTCTTCTTTTCGCACGAACGGATGTGGGAACAGCTCGGCCAGGTCTGCGGCTGGGACGCGAACCGCTTGCGGGAGACATGTGCCGAAGCGGGTGTGCTGCGGCGGCTGGAGCTGGGCCGCATGTCGTCGGAGGATTTTCGACGTTGGTTGGAAGGATTGACGGGCAAGCGGCTGGATCCGGATACGTTGCGGCAGGCGGCGGGAGACATTTTCACTCCGAACGAACCGATGGTTGCGCTGCTGAAAGAGTTGAAAGGTCGCGGCGTCCGGCTGCTGGTGCTGTCGAATACCTGCGCGCCGCATATCGAGTTCATCGAGCGGAACTTCGACGTGCTCGATCTGTTCGACGATCATCTGTACTCGTATCGGGTGGGCGTCGCCAAGCCCGATGCGCGGATCTACCGTGAAGCGTTGTCGCGGTTGCAGATGCCGGCAGAAGATTGCTGCTACGTCGACGACGTTTCGGATTACGTTGCGGCGGCGTCGTTCCAGGGCATCGACGGCGTGGTTTACGGCGGCGTCGAGACCCTGCGGTCGGAATTGGCTGCCCGCGGAATGCTTGCCTGAACTCACCTGTCGGGTGGGTGGGGGAATCCGGCACGCGGCGCCGAAGCCGACGATGTGATTGGGGCACGACGGCGGAGCGGATGGGCCGCGCGGTATGATGTTCGAAGCGTCGCGATCGCGAGGATCGCAGGGGCCCGACGGCGGATGCCGCGCGCGGCGGCATCGGTGCAGGAATTGCGGACGGAACGCCAGGCCGCCGCGGTGCGTCCTCCGTCGACAGAGAATCGGACAGGTGCTTGCGATGAAGGCTTGTGATTGTTCGAGCGCGGTGTGCCGGGGGCATGGCGTCGCGTTGTCGTGTCTGGCCGCAACAGTGGCGGTTCTCTGGGCCGGGGTTGTTGCGGCAGCGGATCCCCGGCCGGGCGCGTCACAACCGCAGAACGGAGCGGCACGAACGATCTCGAAGTTCCTGGAGGCTCTCAAGAGCTTCGAACGCGGCCTGCGGGGCAATCAGGTCACCGCGAAGCTGCCGGTGCCACCCGGTCAGGAAGACAGCGACATCGTGCTGGGACTGCAGCAGCGGTACCTGGGATACGTACGCTACGGGATCCGTGTGAACGAACGGTATCTGCTCGTGCAGGTGGTTCTGCTGAATCGTCGCGACGAGCTGGTGACGGTGCGCGCGGCCGACATTCGGCTGCGGATCGATGACAAGTCGTATCCTGCGGGGATTGTGCCGTCGGAGTATCGGTCGCAGGCGATCGAGACGACCGAAGGCCGTCGGATCCTGCATACGTTTCGTCTGGCCAGTAGGTTGACTGCCGCTCCGCAGCGCGCGGTGGCGGGGTGGGTACTGTTCCCCGGACTTCCGGCGGACGAACGCGTGCCGCAGATGACGCTGGAAGTGCAGGTCGGGAAAAAAGTTTATCGCCTGGACGTGACGCGTTATGAGACGCAGCGGCTGCAACTGCGGACCGAACTGTTGGGGCCTCGGGAGGCGATCGGCGTGTTGCGGATCGCGGGGGAGCTGAACACGGTCAACGTCGGAGCGCTGGCGGACGCGATGCAGCGGCTGGTGGACGGCGGCACCAGGCGGTTGGTGGTGAGTTTCGCCCCGAGTGCGTCGCCGCTGACGAGTCAGCTCCGCAACTGGCTGATGAACGTCATTCAGAGGTCTCGACGGGGGCCGACCCAGACTCGGGTGATCAATGGATTGCCGCCGGGACCAGCCGGATTGGGACCGGTGGCTGCCGCGAATGTACCGGGGTTTACTGTGGGGGCGGAGTTTGCTTCGGCGAATCAATGGGCGTTTCGGTCCGAGGCGGAAGCGGTCACAGCGGTGGCGTACGATCTATTCGACTACGTGCCGACGGCGGAGTTGCGGCGGATGGTACAGCGAGCCGATCCGCGGCTGCGGGCAGCGGTCGTGTGGGCGCTGGGACGGCGGTCCGAGCCGGGGGACCTGGACCTGTTCCTGCAACTCGCCAAGGATCCGGAGCAGGCCGTTCGCTGGGCGGCGGTGCGTGGGCTTGCCTGGTTCGATGACCAGCGCGCGGCGGAGCTGCTGGTATCGCGCACGGTTCGCGGGATCGACGCCGAGTCGCGCGTGGCGGCGCTGGCGATCGCCGAATCGCCACATCCACGGTTCTCCCAGAGGCTGCTGCAGGCCGTACGTGGCGGGGCCGGTCGGGCGACGTCGCCCGCGGTGCTGATCGTCGCTCAGCGGTTGCGGACCAGAGAGTGGGCGGACGTTCTGTTCGAGGCGCTGCAAAAGGTTCCCAAGGATCCCCCGCCCGAGGCCCTGTCGGTGTTGGTCGCCGTGGGGCACCCTCGGCTGCCGGAGCTTGTCGATCTGCTGCTGGAACGGGGAACGCCGCTGTTGCATCGGACGATGTTCAGCTTGTTCCGGAGCCAGCGGTCGGCCGAGGGTGACCGGATGGCACTGAAGGTGTTGAAACATTACCTCCGCTCGCATGCTCCGGACTCGGTCATGGTCAGCTTCCTGGCCACGGTGCACGACCAGGAGGCCATCGATTTGATGTTGGCGCGGCTGGAAGGGGAATTGAACAAGACGACGAGCAACCGCGGCCAGCTCGTCGCACTACTGTTGCAGATCGGTGACCAGCGGCTGACCGGGATCGTTCGCCGGCACTATGAAAAGCTGCGGCCGTACGAGCGGGGTACGGTGTTGATGGTGATGAGGCAGTTCGACTCGGAACTGTTTTACGAGTACGCCGAACGTGCGCTGCGAAATGAGGATCGTTCGCTGGTGAACATGGCCGTTCAGGCGTTGCGCTATGACGGCAGCGACCGGGCGGTGGAATTGCTTTACGCCGCGCTGAAACGCGAGTTGGCCAAGACGCAGTCGGAAAGCGGTCGGCGGACGAGTTCTGCGTCGTTGAGCTATCTGATCAGCGGCATTGGCAGCATCGGCGATGCCCGAGCGCGGCGGGTTCTGTCGGAGATTGCGCCGGTCGTCCCTGCGAATCTGCGGGCCTACGTGGCCACGCTGTTGCGGTCGCTGCGCCAGCAGTCCCCGGCGGCGTTCTTCCTTGCGCAGGCATTGGAAGCGAAACGCAAGAAACAATGGTCGAAAGCGGAGGTGCTGTATCGGTTGGCCGAACAGGCGGATCCGGATCTGTCCGAAGTGTACCTGTCGCGCGGTGAGTTCCGGCTGTTGAGAGACGATCTGGAGTCGGCCGAGCGGGATTTTCGCAAAGCGGGGGAACTGGATCCGCACAACGGACACGTGGTCACGGGGCTGGCGATCATTGCGGTCCGCAAGGGGAGGGTGGAAGAGGGCTTGAAACGTCTGGAAACCGCCGTGCCCCGGTATGACGAGGACGCGGTTTTCCTCTACAACGCTGCTTGTGTCTATTCGCGGGCCTGCGAGGCGGCCGTGGCCGGTGGACGTGAGGACGCGGCCAGACGCTACGCAGACCGAGCCCTCAGGTTTTTGTCCGATTCGGTTCGTCGGGGATTCGGCGATCTGGATTGGGCCAAGGAGGACCCCGATCTGGCAGCGCTGCGCCGTTTCGATGCGGTTGCTTTTCGACGGGCGTTGGGTGAGCAGACGCCGGAGAAGCCTTCCCCGAAGTGATGCGTCGGCTGCGTGTCGGGACGCTGCCTGCGTGCGCGACCGATGAACGTCAGCCGCGGAGCCGTTTGCGCGCCGAATCCCGCAACCGGTCGTGGTTGTGCGGGAGCGCAAGGGAATGCCCGCCGGACCCCGCCGGGCCCTGGTTCCCGGTGTCTGAGACGTTGCCTTCGACCCTCGAAGGCCGGACGGTCGCGCCCAGGGCGGGGTGTCATGGCCGAGTGCCGTTTTTCGATCGGCCTTCGGATCGCGTCCACTGGGGGCTCGGCCAACGGCGAGTTGGTTTTCGGACCATGCGGAGGGCGATGGCGGGGGCCAACGCGAGGTGAGAGTGCCGGTATCGATGGGGATTGAGTGCGATGCGATTGGGGCTGATCAATTCGGCATGGGCGCAGGCCGGGCGTGAGACGGCGTGGGGGATCCGCAAAACCAAGGAGCTGGGGTTCGACTGCATCGACATCTTTACCGATCCGTTGGACATCGACGTGAAGGAGCGCACGCTGATCCGCAGGGAGTGCGAGCGGCTGGAGCTGCCGATCGTTTCGGTCTGCTGCGTGGCGGTCGGGCTGATCGATTTCAATCCCAGCGTGCAGCGGTTTCATCTGGACCGCTGCCGGGCGTATCTGGATCTGGTGTATGAGTTCGAAGCACGCAACCTGCTATTGGTGATCGGGGAGTACATCTGGAACCGCGAGGTGATTCCGCCGAAGGAGCAGTGGCGAACAGGGGTGGAAAACTGCCGTCGCCTGGCCGAGTACGCGGGGGATCTGGGAGTGGAGATCGCCTTGGAGCTGGAGCCGTTTCCGCTGTCTCTGGTCAACGACATCGATCGGATGGTGCAATTCGTCGACGAAGTCGGACATCCGGCGTTCGGGGCCAATATCGACATTTCACACTGTCATCTGGCCGGCGTCGCCCCGGAGGAACTCCGAAAACTCAAGGGCAAGGCGCGCCACGTGCACATTTCGGACTGCGACGGCAAAAAGCACGGCGATTTGCCTCCGGGCCGCGGCGTGGTGGACTTTCTTCCGTACCTCCAACAGATCCGCGAGCTCGGGATCGATGGCGCGATTTCGATCGAACTGGAATACTCCCCCGAACCGGATCGCATCGAGCAGTGGGTTGCGGAAGCTTACGAGGCGACCAGCCGGTTGATGCGGGAGGCTGGTTTGCGGCCATGAACGTTTCGGGCCGAGCGAGCCGCCTCGCCGGTGGTCTGCGATCTCACGACGAGTGGGGTCAGGGAGCCTCGACCGTGTCGGCGAGCTGCTGCAGAAGCAGCGCCAGGTGCGCCGCGAGCCACTTCCTTCGCGTATAGATGCCGTGTCCGAGCATGATCTGTGCTTCCGGGGCGCGGCGGCCTTCGCCGTCGACATAGCGGAGCAGGATGTTTCGGCCGCTGGCGTGGGTGCGTGTGACCCGGCTCCAGCGGTGGCACATCACCGGAAACCGCTCGCCCAGGGCTTCGGGCGTCGGCGGATCCAGGTCTCGTTCGAGGAATTTTCGCAGTCGGCCTTCCGTCGTTCGGGCGACTGGTGGGGGCGGCCAATCGGTGCCGGCGATGCCGAACAGCTGGACCCAGTCGCCATATCGGGCTTCGTACATGGCGGTCAGGTCGTCCAGCCAGGCCGCGACTTTTCGGACCAACGGGTCGTTGTTGTTCGAACAGGCTGCCGTGAGCGGAGGGCGGCACGCTTCGGGGGCGTCCGGATCAGGCGGAACGTGGTGTGAAACGTGGAACAGTCGTGCCAAACCGCGCTTTTCCCAGCCGTAGCGGACGGGCGTCCCCAGTGTGACCACGATCAGTGCCCGCGCCATCGGATGCGGCCCATCGTGTTCCGCCAGGAGTGTGCGACAGCGGCGGAGGAGTCGCTGAGCGGTCGGTTCCAGTTCGTCGATGACGAAACAATCGAAGAAGGCGTCGACCGAGTCGGGGGCGTTGGCGAGCAGGTTGCTCAGTAAAGCGAATCCGTTGCCGGCGTGGCTGTGTCCCCACAACAGGACACGGTGTTCACCGGGGGCGAAGCCGCCCAACCGCAACGAGTCCAGGCGGTCGAGCAATCTCAGAGCCAGCAGAGCCCGCGAGACGTGCGTATTGGCACCGCTCCAGACCAGCCGTTCTGCTTCGACTTCGTTTCCGGTGAGCCTTCTGAAGTCTTGTGGGAAATGCGGTGCGAAATTGCCGCGATCTCCCAGAATGGCGTCTGTCACGCTGCCGGTCACCCGCTTGAGCTGCTGTTCCACCAGTCCCGCGACGGACGCGGCGCGCCGCGCGATCAGACTGCTGATCCAGGCGTTCACGGCCAATGGGTCGTCGCCGACGAACGTACCGTGGACGGCGATCGCCTGCGTGATTCCGAAGTCGCTGTGCAGCCGCGAAAAGTCCGCGCGTTCACTCGCATCGACGCGCAACGACGTCAGTTGCGCGGGGTCTTCCGGCCGGGATGGAAAGGTCTGGTGCCGGAAAGTCGAAACTTCTTTCATGACGATGGGCTCGGTGAGCTAGAATTCAGGGCCCATGGCGGGAAATCCCGCTGGACACCCCCGCGACAAACATGCATTCTGATGCCGCGACGGCAAAATGTTCGTGGCGCGAGCGGATTGCGGCTTTCCCTGCGAAGACGGCCCGCGCTCGCGATCGAACAAGCTGAGGGGGCGTGGCCGGGGGGCAGCCGCACAATCCGTGGGACCGTTGTAACCGTTTTGTTCTTCCTTCAAAAGAAAAGCGCCGCGGAAAGATGCCCGAGCCCAGGGACACGACGTGGAAGGCCACCGACGACTCCCAGGCGGCCATTCGTTCGTCTGCCACGTACGAGCACGCCTGCCGGGATGCCGGCCCTGTGGCGTGCCCGCCGGCTGGGAAGCGGCACGAGTCCGGGCCGGGGCGATCGGGCGTTCGCAGTGCGGGGCCGTTGCTCCGGGAGACGGAACTGTTCGATTTCGTGTTTGCGGAATCGTTCGATTGCGTGCGGCTCCTGGATGCGGAGGGCCGGGTGCTGCGGATCAACGCCGCGGGCCTGCGGATGTTGGAACTGGATTCAGCGACTGAAATCGAGGGACAAACTCTGGAGCGGTTTTTCACTCCGGAAGCCCGCCTTGCGATGGAAGACATCTGGCGGCAACTTCGCCAAGGCACCAGCGTTCATACCACTTTTCCAGTGGTCACCGCCGGGGGCCGCCGGCGGTGGGTCGAATCGCGGATGCGGCCGCTGTTCGACGCAAATGGCGGCTTTTTCGGTGTCTTGGCCCTGTCGCGCGACCGGACGGCGGAGCGACGTGCTGCGGAACTGCAGAGCGGCGAGGCACGTATTCTGAAAATGATCGCCGAGCGGGCTCCACTGGCCGAGACGTTGGAGGCGCTGGTGCGGACGGTCGAGCAGCTCAGCGGTGGCATGCGAGCATCCGTGCTGCTGCTGGACGAAACAGGGCAGCGTTTGCAGGTGGCCGCGGCGCCGAATCTCCCGGATGAATACAACGCCCTGGTCGACGGGGTCGCCATCGGGCCCCGTGTGGGGTCGTGCGGCACGGCGGCGTATCGCAAGCGGTGTGTCATCGTGCGCGACGTGCTCAGCGACCCGTTGTGGGCGGATTACCGTGATTTGGCGCGGCGCTTCGGGTTTCGAGCCTGTTGGTCGGAACCGATCTTTGCGGACTGTCGGCGTGTGTTGGGGACGTTTGCGCTGTATTACGACGAGCCGCGCGAGCCGTCACCGTTCGAAACCGAACTGATTCACAGGGCGGCCTTTCTTGCGGGAATCGCAATCCAGCAATCGCGGCTGGTCCAGGAGCAGCAGCGGCAGCACGAGCAGTTGGCTCACGTAAGCCGGCTCAACCTGGTTGGTGAGCTGGTTGCCAATATCGCACACGAGATCAACCAGCCATTGTACGCGATCGCCAATTTCGCCAACGCATGTGGCAACCTGCTGGAGCGTCCGCAACCGGACCTTGGGCGTATTGCCGACTGGTTGGCGAAAATCCAGCGGCAGGCGAATCGGGCCAACGAGATCATCCACCGGCTGAAGCGGTTCGTGCGCCGGCAGACGATCGAGCGCGTCCCGCTGCGCGTGGCACAGGTCCTTGCGGATACCCTGACCTGGGCGGGTCCGCTGGCCGAACAGCACGGTGTCAGGCTGATCGTCGACCGCGTTCCCGACGAGTGGGTCGTGCTGGGCGATGCGGTCCATTTGCAGCAGACGTTGACCAATCTGATCCAGAACGCCGTGCGGGCGCTGGTCGATGCCGGGACGGAGCGACCCGAAGTCCGTGTCCGTTGCCGTTCGGAGGGAACTTCGATCGTGATCGACGTCGTGGACAACGGACCGGGCGTTCCCCCGGAGCGCCGAGCGGCGATTTTCGAACCCTTTTATTCGACGCGTGCCGACGGCCTGGGATTGGGGCTGCCGCTGAGCCGGTCCATCATCGAACACCACGGCGGCCGGCTGGAACTGTTGGACGACACGTCGTCGGGCTGTTGTTTCCGCATCGCGCTACCGCGCGAGGCTTCCCGGTCGCCGGAGGAGCGGGAGGGAAAGGAGGCCGCGGTGTGAAGCAGCCGGCGGCGCGACGGCACGGTGGAGCACGTATCGGCCGGCGGAGGGATTCCGGGTGCGTGGGAC
>RFHO01000368.1 GCA_003696385.1 Planctomycetota bacterium
GTATCCGCCAGAGCTGGTCCGTGCCGCCGTCGAACTGATCCAGGCCCGCCAGCGGGCGCGGGGGAAGTTCAGCCGGGCCGAGCGGATGTGGTTCGATCGTCGGGGCGTCGAACAGGCAACCGACGAACTGGTCGCCCGCCGCAAGACCGAGCGCTTCGCCGCACACCCGGAAGTGGTGGACCTTTGCTGCGGCGTCGGCGGTGACACCATCGCGCTCGCGCAGCGGACCGTGGTGGTGGCCGTCGACGAAAGCCCGCTGGCCTGCTGGTTCACCCGTCGCAACGCCGAAGCGTACGAGGTCGATCGGCGGGTGACGGTCGCCTGCGCCGACGTCCGTTCGCTTCGCGACGCGGACCTTCCCATTCATATCGACCCGGACGGACGCCCACCTCGCGGCAGTCCCGCGGGCGGCTCGGCCGCCACACGACATCGCCGCCTGCAGGAACTGCGGCCGCCGCTCGATGACCTACGGCGGCTGATGGACCGCTATCCGGGCGGCGCGATCAAGTTGAGCCCCGCTTCCAACTTCCACGGGGCCTTCAGCGGCGTGGAGATCGAACTGACCAGCCTGTGGGGCGAATGCAAGGAAGCGACCGTCTGGTTCGGATCCCTGCGGAGTGAGGCGCCGTATCGAGCCACCGTACTGCCCGCCGGTGAAACTCTGGCCGGCGATCCGATGGCGGCCTGCGCTCCGGTCGGTCCGCCGCAGCGGTACCTGTACGATCCCGATGCAGCGGTCGTGCGTGCCGGACTGGTCGACGTGCTGGCGGAGCGGCTCCGCTTCAACCGCCTCGATCGGGACGACGACTACCTGACCGCCGATCACTTCGTGGGCTCGCCGATGGTGACCGCGTTGCGGGTGCTTGAAGTACTCCCGAACAACGACCGGGCCATCCGCCAGACCCTGCGGGTGCATCGATTCCGCCATGTCGAGATCCGCCACCGCCGCGTCCGGGTCGCGCAGCCGCAGCGGCTGACCAGAGGCGTCACCGGCGGCGACCGGCCCCCGGGCGTGCTCGTTCTGGCCCGCGTCGCGGGACGCGTTTCGGCCATCGTGGCCGAACGAGTCGAACCGCCGCAGCCGGTCGCGCAAAGTCCGTGAACCACCGACCGGGGCTGTCACGGCCGCCGTTGCGACCGTCGTCCCGTCTCGGCGGAATCGACGGCCGGCCCGTCCCCGGTAGCGTCATCGGCTGGGGCGCCGTCGACTTCCGCCAATGCGCACCCGACGGTCCGCTCCAGCGACGCCAGCGTCTGTCCAAGCAGCGCCCGAAGCTGGGCCTGCTGCAACTGATAGCGGAGCAGGTCGGCCCAGTTGTCGATCAACTGATCGAAGTCCACCTTGGCGACCTGATAGTCGGCCACCGACACTTTCAGCGTCTGGCGCGCAGTCGGGATGATCGATTCGGCGTACAACTGCAACTGTTCCTCCAGCGCACGTGCCTGTACGTGAAGACGTTTGATCTGCTGGAAGGCCGTGTCGCGTTCGGCATCGAAGGCGTGACCGGCCGCGATCAAGCGCTGTTCCGCGCTGCGGACGGCGGCGTCGAGCCGTTCGCGCCAGATCGGCAGGTTCACACCCACGGTGAACGCGAGGTTGTCGTTTCCGTTGGCCACCGGAGAGATCGCGGCATTGCGGTCGATCGCCTGCCAGTTCAGTCCCACCGTCACGTCGGGGTAGTACTGCAGTTCGGCCAGACGGACCTCTTCCTGCTCACGCGCGAGCATCTGCAGCCGTTCACGAAGCTCGGGACGGCAGCGAATCGCGGCCCGATACAGCGCGTCGACCTGTGCCGCCACCGGCGGCGTCTCCGGTTCGGCCGCCGCCAGCTCCGTCTCGGGAGAAACGTGCAACAACCGGGCCAGGTCCGCTCGCGCCTGATCGCGGCGGCGCCGCCAGAAGATCAACTGGTCCTCCAGTCGGTGGATTTCGACCTGAGCCCGCAGCACGTCCTGCTGGCTGGTCGTTCCCGTGCGATAGCGGGCTTCGGCGAATCGCAGCAGATCCTGCAGCAGACCACGGTTGGCTTCGGTGATCGCCATCGCCTGCTGAGCATACCACAGGTCGTGATAGGCCAGTGCCACGGCTTCGCGAACCTGCTGCTCGGCCTTCGCCAGCCGCGCCAGCTCGATCTGCGTCTGCCGATCGGCCACCGCCGCCCGTTGTTCGAGTTCACCGAACCAGGGGAATTTCTGTGAAACCGCCAGCGTGTTCACGCCCCGCCCCGCGGCCGTCTGCACACTGTGACGGTCGAACGGCTGAAAGGATTCCGTCAGCATCGGGTCGTCCAACTGCCGGGCCCGTACGACTTCGTACTCGGCGGCCCGCACCCGATGCCGCGCCGCCCGGATTTCCGGATGACGATCGAGTGCCACGCGCTGATAGAACTCCAGCGGATGCTCACCGGAGAACTCCGCCGGCCCGGCGGACAACTCGTCGTCCAGCGGATCGGCCGTCCCGTCGACCACCTTCTGCACCCGCGAGGTCAATTGCAGCGTTTCCCGAGCTTTCGGCGGCGGGCCGGCACAGCCCGCGAACCAGAGCAGCGCAGCCGCGACGCCGATCCACTGCGCCTGCCGTCCAACGCAATGCCGCGCCATCGCCTCCTCCGCCCGCAGCTTTCCCGCCGGCTGCAACATCCCAAAGCCCGCCCATCGCGAGGACGTCCGCCGTCGCCCGCCGCTCAGAGCTTTTCCATCAGCCGTGAGAGGATCGCCTGTTCGAGTGCCGCATCGCGTCCCAGACTCATCCACCCCTGCGGCGTGGCTTCGCCCACCACGACGTCCAGATCCCGTGCCAGCGGCTGGTTTTCGGTGAAGGTGGCGGGCCCGGGCGTGTCACTCCGGCCCGGCACGCCGACCTCCCTCTCCTTGAACGCCTCGACCTGAACCAGATGCCCGGCCGCACCCTCGGCAGGCACGATCCGCACCCGCACCCTGCGCCGAATGGATTGAAAGGTCGACTCCCACCGGTCGACGGGCCGCACCGAATCGGCATGCCACGGCTCCAACACGCTCGCGCCAACCTTGTAGTCCGTTTCGATCGTGCCGTTCAGCCGATTTTCCTGTGCGATCTGAAACTTGAAATCGTGCAGCGTATCGACCGCGCGTTCCCACACCACGTCCGGATCGGTGACCGCCACGTACATCGGATTGCCGACCGCCACGGCGGGGCCCGCCAGCGGCCACACGGCGCAACCGCCCGTTCCACACACCGTCCCAGCAGCGATCACCCAGCTTCCAACCAACCCGACCGCTCGACGGATGGTCCCGCAGCCCAAGGATGCACGGAGCGCGCGGGCAGCGGCGCCCCCTCGGTCGAGCACGCCGCGACCGCCGCGGCCGAACCGCATTTTCGCCGCACCTGTCCGTGCCTGCATCCGCGCATCCCTGCGTGAAACCGAACCCGCGCCGCCAAGGCGTCCACGGCGTCGCCCATCGGCACCCGCCACCACAGCGAGTCGTTTCCGGCCTCCCGAGCCGCGGCAGTCTAACTACCCTCCGGGATGGCTCCAAGACGCGTTTCCCGCGGCGAGAAACCGCTGACCGCTGCGTCCCGCGGGCCCCGGACGCTGTCGGACGAAAAACCTCAAGAACGAGCGGGGAAACCGACCGCAACCAAGTACAGCGGAGCCTCTCCCGAACGCAAGTCGAGCAAGAGACGCAACTGCCGATCGTAGAACGCCCCGATCGGCACGGCGCCCAGCCCCAACGCGACGGCCTCCAGAAGCAGGTTCTGTGCGGCATGGCCCGCTTCCAGAAGCACGTACCGTCCCGCCCGCTGGCCGTACTTGCTCGCTGTCCGCTCGGTCACGCCGCAGAACAGAAACGTCGCCGCAGACTGCCGGATCGAATCCTGCCCCAGCGCCGCCCGGCAGATCCCGGGCCGCAGATCCTCCCCCGTCAATCTCCACAGCGCATGCTCGCGGGGCAGATAGCGAAACGCCCCCTCGGCCGTCGCCACGTACAGCTCCAAAGGATACAGAGCTCCAGCCGACGGCGCCGTCCGCAAACCCCAGGGATGTGTCACCCCCTGCGCCGCCCAACACAGCGCCCCGAGCTGTTCGGCAGACAACGCCTGCGACGAGAACTCCCGCACGGAACGCCGGCGTGCCAACGCCGCGTTCAGCGACATCGACGCCACATCCGGACGCGGCAGGGGAATCGGGTCGGTCATCGATCGTGGTCCACCCCAGCGCTCACGGTTCCGCCCGCCCCGGCGATCCACCGCCACCGCGATGCGGGGGTTCAGCCGATGTTCCCCAGCGAGACGTGCTTGGTCTCCAGGAAGGCGTCCAGCCCCTCGGTCCCCAGTTCGCGGCCCATTCCGCTTTGCTTGAATCCCCCGAACGGACAGCAGCTGACCGCCGGAACACCATCGTTGACCGCAACCGTGCCGGCTTCCAGCGCTTCGGCAACCCGCCACGCGCGGTCCAGCCGCTGCGTGAACAGGTAGGCCGCCAGCCCGTACTCGGTATCGTTGGCTGCCGCAATCACCTCCTCCTCCGTGTCGAACGGCACGATCGGCACCAGCGGGGCGAAGGATTCCTCGGTCATGCACTGCGCATGTCGCGGGACATCCGTCAGCACGGTCGGCTCGAAGAAGAAGCCCGGACGGTCCAGCCGCCGTCCACCGCAGGCGATCTGTGCGCCCTGCGCCACGGCGTCTTCCACCTGTGCCAACGCATGCTCCACGGCGGCCGCATCGATCAGCGGCCCGATCTCGACGTCCGGTTCGAAGCCACCGCCCACCTTCAGCGCCTTGGTCCGCTCGACGAACGCATCGACGAACGTCCCGAAGATCGACCGCTGCACATACAACCGGTTCGCCGCGATGCACGACTGTCCCGTGTTGCGAAACTTGGCGATCAGCGACTGCTGCAGGGCGATCTCCAGGTCCGCATCTTCGAAGACGATCGCCGGGGCATGTCCGCCCAGTTCCAGCGACAGCTTCTTGATCTGCTCACCCGCCGCCCGCATCAGCTCCCGCCCGACCGCCGTCGAACCGGTGAACGTGATCTTGCGACAGAGCGGATTCTGCGTGAATTCCGCCCCGATTTCGGCCGCCGTCCCGACCACCAGGTGAAACACCCCCGGAGGCAGGTCCGCCGCCTCGATCGCCTCGCACAACAGCACCGCGCTGAGCGGCGTGGCGCTGGCGGGTTTGAGCACCACCGGACACCCTGCGGCCAGCGCCGGAGCAGCCTTGCGGACCGCCAGCACCAGCGGGAAGTTCCATGGCGCGATCGCCCCCACCACGCCCACCGGCTGGCGCAACACCAGGTGCCGTTTGCCCGCCACCTGCTGCGGCACGACCCGACCGTACGCCCGCCGGGCCTCTTCGGCAAACCACTGCAAGTGGTCCACCGTCATCGCTACCTCGGCACGGGCCTGCGCCAGCGGCTTTCCGTTCTCCCGGGTGATGGTCCGAGCGAATTCGTCGGCCCGCCGATCGACCGCGTCCGCAATCCGCAGCAGGCAGCGTCCGCGCTCCCGACCCGTCAGCCGTCGCCAGGCATCCCACGCTCGGAACGCCGTCCCGATCGCCGACTGCACGACGGATCGACCCACCGTCGCCACGCGAGCAAACACCTCACCGGTCGACGGGTCGACCACCGGCAGTTCGCCTTCGCCGGTCACCCACTCGTTGTTGACCCAGATCGGCTGAACCGATTGCGGATTCCATCGTTCGCTCATCGCCTGCAACTCCTCTCGTTCCGATCGCCCCGTACGTCAATGCCCGCGACGCAGCCATGAAACTCATCGTGCCGCAGGCATCCCGAACCATGCAAGCGATCGTCCCTCTCGGTCCCGTCATTCGGCGCAACATCATCCGGCCCCGCCGCGTCGGATCCACGCGAGCATGCCGCGGCGTGCCGGAGACGCGTCCGTCGGCCGGACGCACCGGCCACGCCGGTCCCACGCGCCGCTCACCCGTGCAGATGCGCCGGCTCCAGCCAGGTGATCGCGTACGCCGCGGCGATCCCGGCCAACAGGCAGGCCGACAACGGCAACCGGTCGTGCGAATGCATCTCCAGTTCGGGCAACAGGTCGCTCATCGACAGGCACAGAAACACGCCGCCGGAAAACGCCAGCATGGCCGCCAGAACGTGGTGTCCGTCGCCGGCGGTAAACCTCCAACCGGCCACGAACAGCACCGCTCCCACCGGACACATCAGGGCAAACCCCAGATTCACCAGTCGGCGCGTCCGGGCGGCCACCATCGAGTCGGGCATCAGCGACATCACGGAAACGCTGTCCAGCGGCTTGTGCAGCAGCACCGCCAGAAACGGCCCCAGCCCCACTTGCCACCAGGGCAACCCGCGATCGGCGTCCGCCAGCACCGACGCCGCCAGTACTCCGCCATCGATCAGCGTGTGCAACGACAGGCCCGCCGCGACCGCCACCCAGCGGATCCGTCGGGCCGCCGCCTCGCCCGGCGGCACCGACGTTTCGGGGACGGCATCCGCCGGGCCGACCGCTCCCGCGCCCCCGTGAGGCCCGCACGATTCGGCCCCCACCCGTACCGGATCGTGATGGTGAAAGTGGAACAGCCGCAGCAGAAAGAAGATCGCCACGATGCCCAGCGTCGTCCACAGCATCACGAAGTCCGCCTCACCGCCGACCGCCCGCAACGCGTGCGGAATCAGGTGAAACAGGCCGATGCCCAGCATCAACCCGCCGACGAAGCTGATCACCGACTGCAGCGCCGTATGCCCCAGCCGCAGGCGGATGACGAACCAGCCCCCCAGCAGCGACGCCGCCACCACCAAGCCGCACTGAAGCCCTAGGATCCACAACGTTCGCTGTTCCTCCGCCTGTCGCCCCGCGGCCGCGGCGAAACTCCTTGCGGACGATTTCCGTTCCCCACTCGGCCCGTGCCGTCTCCCCGGTGGTTCGGCCCACCGGAGCGATTCTCCGCCGACTGGCCGACTGTCCGGTTTGCCGACCTGTGACACCCGTCACGCGGCGTCGGACAGCCGCAGGGGCGGTCGTGCACCGGCTACCGACGCCCCCACCGGCAGCGCTCGGTCGCGGCACTCAAACGGCCCGCCGTCCGGTCACTGCGGATCGACCGAACACACGTCACCGGACTCCAGAAACACCAGTCGACACGCGATCGCTTCCGTGGGCAACCCATACAGCCGGGCGACCGCGCGGCGATACAACCGCAGCTGTTCCGTGTACCGCTCCACGTGCTGCCGCAACGACGGACCGTCTCCGGCCTGCACCCGATCCGTCTTGAAATCGATGACGTCCGCTCCGCAGACGCTTCCGTCCGTCGAACGCACCAGCACCAACCGGTCGATGATCCCGTTGACGATGCGGGCTCCGTCGGCCAGCGCGAACGGTGCTTCATTGTGCACTTCCAGCCGCGCCGTCCCCCGAACGACCGCATCACGGATCTCCGGCGGCAGCGGGCTGTCCGGACCGCAGTAGTGCTCTCGCGAAAACAGACTTCGGATGCGCGGCGCACCCAACAGACGTCGCCACTGCTGCAGCCACGTTTCCAGTCGACCATCCTCGCCGGTCGTGCCCAGTTCGGTGCGGGCGGCGGCCAGCAGCCGCGCGTCGGACGGGATCCCGTCCTCCCACCAGCCGACCATCTCGCACCACTTGTGCATCGCTCGGCCGCGGAGGCTGGCTTCATCGAAGACTCCCAGCAGCGAAGCGGCGTTGACGCGTCCACCCGCGCCAATCGTCGAAGGTGCTTCCACGCGACGCCCGCGACGGGATCGACGTCGCGGAGCGAAACGGATCGGCTCGACCGTCTGTTCGGCCGGCGGCGTCCCTCGATCCTCCGCCGCGGCCGGCCGGTCCGGACAGGTGGCGGGCTCACGGTACCATTTGCGGTCACCGAGTTCCCAAAGCGTTCGGGTGGCGCTCGACGCCTCCCCGCCCGCAACGATCTGCCCATCGTCCGCGGTCGCCCCACCGGCCCGGACGAGGTCCACTCCGAGCCCCCCGCAGATCCAACGCGCCGCCTTGGTGTAACCCTGCCGTTTCCCCTGTGGCGCCACGATCACGTGCAACGCATACACTGCCCGCGTCAGGCCGACATACAGCAGATTCAGCTCTTCGATGATCCGCGCCTGAAGGTCGTCGCGGAACATCCGCTGCAGTTCCGGAGGCAATACCTGCTGCACCTTTTGCCCGCGGTACACACACACCCGCTCGATCGGCCCGGTCGGGGATTGTTGTTGCACCACGCACGACACTCCGCCGGGACTGCCCGCGAGCGACCGCTCCGGACACACCAGCACGGCGCAGTCGAACTGCAACCCCTTGGCCTGATGGATCGTCATCACGCAGATCCGGTCCGCGGTCGGATCGGGCACCCGCTGCGCCCGAACGGTCCGGACGAACTCATCCGGGCGCAACGGCGCGTCGCCAAAGGCACGAGCGAACCGGACCAGTTGCCTCAACCGCGACCGCTCGCGGCGCGTACACACCGGTTCCAATTCCTCCGCCCAGTCTGCCAGAACGGCGTCGTAGCCGTCGTACTGCAACCTTCGCCGCACGCCAGCCGCCCATCGCCGGACCTGGGCCGCCGTCGCTTCGGCCGACAGCCCGACCACCTCCCCCAACGGCGAATGCGTCACGTGATAGCGGGCGGTCGTGTCCGCAGGGTGCGTGGCCAGTTGCAACGCCGAAAGGATCGCCTCCACCGGTGCGGCATCGGTCAACGGGTTGCCGCCCAACTCACTGCACGGCACCCCCAACCGTCGCAGATGATACGTGATCCCGGCCACCTCATCGTTTTTTCGCACCAATACCCCGATCGTCCGGCCACCGCACTGGTCATTCAGCTCCCGGACACGCTCTGCCACCGAGCGCAGCAGATCGACCCCCGCCCCGTCCGTCTCGCTTTGCACGCGAGCCACCTCGACCGCGGCATACCCAGGACGTTCGGCATACCGTGCGGTGTGCCGCGGAAAGTTGTCCACCCAGCGCTGCGCCGCCAGCAGGTGGTCACCCGCGGCTCCGCTTTTCCGCGCCCCGTCTGCCAGTGATTCACAGATCTGGTTGACGGCGTCGATGACCGCTCCGGAAGACCGAAAACTCTCGTTCAGCGGCCGGCGACGGGCGTTGGGCAAAAGCCGTGGCAGCTCCTGCAGAATGCCTGCCCGCCCTCCCCGCCAGCGATAGATCGCCTGCTTGCTGTCTCCGACGCAAAAGAACGTTCCCTCCTGCATCGGGTCGCAGCGTCCGTTCGACCGGCTGCTTCTCTCGGACGCTCCGGTGACCTGCTCCACGAGCGGCTCCAGCACCCACCATTGCAATAGCGACGTGTCCTGGAACTCGTCCAGCAGCAAATGACGAATCGGCGTGTCCATACGGAACGCCGTCTGCTGCAGAGCCGTCCGTGCCAATCGTTCCTGACGCCACAACCGCAGCAGCCAGGACGGCACGTCCGCGAACTCGAACACCGCCCGGCGGCGCTTGGTCCGTTCGAAGTGCCGCGAAAACCGCCGCAGCAGGTCATACGTGGCGTGCGTCGCGCTGCGCAGCTCGTCCAGCACCACGGCGCGGACATGTCGGGCCAGACGGCGATACAGCCGGACCAGACGCTGCGGAATCGGACGCGAGTAGTAGGTCGTCTGATCGTCGATGATCTTCGGCAGCAGGCCGCGCTGAAGCATCTCTTCCCAGTTTTCGTCCCGCAGGCGGGCGGCATCGGCCCGCACCGCCTTCACCAGACGGGGGTCGATTTGCTCGTCCTCGTCGGGCTGGTAGCGTTGCAGCTGCTCGGCGATCTGCTGCAGCGTGGCTTTGGTGCAGCGGCGACCGGGAGGGAAATTGCTCCACGCGGCTTCATCCGGTGCTTCGCGAAACGCGTCGAGAAAGTTCGCTACGGTTTGCCGCAACGCCTCGGCGATCGACCGCGCCGCTTCACCTCGGTGGATCCGGTGAAACAACTGCTCGAGGTCCCCGCGACTTTCGCGCCGCAGAGTCACGCGGATCGCGTCGTCGACCAGCGGCCCGGCCGCGCTCGGTTCGACGACCTCCCAGTCCGGCGGCAGGTTCAGTTCCAGCGCCAGGCTTCGCGCCAGTTGACCGAAGAAGCTGTCCAGCGTCCCGATCCGCATCCGATGCAGCCGCCGGACCGTCCGCTGCAACAACCGCCGCACGTCGTTGACACTCAGACCGGCCATCCCGATCTGTTCGGCCAGCTCACCCGCGGCTTCCTCGGACTGCACCGCACCCGCCAGCCGTGACAGAATCCGCTCGCGAATCTCGCCCGCCGCCGCGCGTGTGAACGTCGTCGCCAGAATCGCATCCGGCGGAACACCGTGCGCAAGCAGACCGAGGTAGCGGTTCGAGAGTTGGAAGGTCTTGCCCGTCCCGGCCGAAGCCTCGATCACCACGACGCGCTCGAGCACGGGAAGACTCCTCCACCGACGGCCGCACACCGGCCCATCCGGAACGGCTCGACATCCGGCCACCGCGACGGAACGGAACGATCACCGCTCGGCCGTGCACCGCAACGGCACGGCGAAACGCCGCGGCACCGGCCACCCGCCACGACCGCCGCACGCTCGTGGCCTGCAGATCGTCCGGCCGACGGAATCCCGGACGCAACGGCCAACCACGGTCCGGATGCCACCGCAACGACGAAAACCTCAGTGCCCGGCCACCGTCCAGGTCCAGACGGCCACCACGGTCATCACGATCACCGTGTAGACGAACAGAAACGACAGCATCTTGCCGATCGTGCGGCCGGCATCGATGTCGTCTTCCTCGAAATGTTCCAGATCGTCGTGATCGAACACTTCCTCCGGCGGCGGCGGGACCGTGATCTCCTCCGCCGGATCCAACACCGCCACATCCGAACTCGTCGGCGTTTCGGAAGCTTGCTGGCGCTGTGACGTGGTCTCCGCGTTCAATGGTCCGGTCCTCTGCAACTGACTGTCGGACGCCGTGGCGCGTCGTTGTCCGCCACCGATGCGACGCCGTGACGGCCGCGCAAGCACGCCTGGTCAAAACGACCGCCCGATACTCGGCCTGCAACGCGCCGCACGGCAGATCCGCCGCGTCAAGGGCACCTGCGTCCCATGATCCGAATCGGCACTCTCCGACGGCGGGCGGGATTGTGCCACACGACGGAGCGGTTGTCGAGTTTCCCCGCCGGCGCGCCGCACGTCCCGGTGCCCGTTCGGCGGACGTCCGCACCGCACA
>RFHO01000045.1 GCA_003696385.1 Planctomycetota bacterium
CGTCTCCCCCGCATGCCCCACCGGCGAACGGCGAAACCACGTGGCCCACGCCGGTGGCCCCCGTGTCGGCCCGAGGCCCTTGCAGCGGGCAGACGCCGCTTTGCCCGCCTCACAACAGCGCAGTCGTCTCCTCGAAGCCATACATCAGGTTGAAATTCTGTACGGCGACTCCGGCAGCCCCCTTGATCAGGTTGTCCAGGCAGGCCAACACGACCAGCTTGCCGCTGTGCCGGCGAACCGTCACGTCGAAGAAGTTTGTCCCCGCCACGTCCTTCGTCGCCGGCAACGCTTCGGTGACCCGCACGAACGGACTTCCGCGGTAGTACTCACGGTACAGGTCCAGCCATTGCGTCTCGGTGCGATCCGTGAGCGGATCGGTGTAGATCGTCGCCAGAATGCCACGGTCCATCGGCATCAGGTGCGGCGTGAAAACGACCTGCACCGCAGCCCCGGCGACCTCGCTCAATTCCTGCTCGATTTCCGGCGTATGCCGGTGCCGTCCGACAGCGTACGCCGAGACGGACTCGTTGCATTCACAGAACAGCGTGTGTGGCTTGGGAGTGCGTCCGGCTCCGGAAACGCCGCTCTTCGCATCGATCACGATACCCTCACGGCGAACGTGTCCGCCGGCAACCAGCGGGGCCAGCGCGAGAATCGACGTGCTGGTGTAGCACCCCGGGTTGGCGATCAGCCGCGCGTCGGTGATCCGCGCCCGCCGAACCGGCAGCTCCGGAAGCCCATAGACCGCTTCTCCCAGCCGCTGCGGATCACCGTGTTCCAGTCCATACCATTCGCGGTAAACGGCCGCATCATGCAGTCGATAATCGGCGCTGAGGTCGATCACACGGCACCCCCGCTCCACGAGCGCCGGCACCACCGAAAAGCTCGCACCGTGCGGCAGCGCGCAGAACACGCAATCGGCACGCTCTGCCACGGCCTCCGGCGACAGATCTTCACACCACAGATCGATCCGCCCCCGTAACGCCGGATGCACCTGGTCGATCCGCGTCCGCTGCTGGCGACTGGTCGCCACCGTGACCCGGACGTGCGGATGTCGCAGCAGAATCCGCAACAGCTCCGCCGCCGTGTAACCGGTGGCTCCGAGGATTCCTACCCGCACCATGGCCGGCTCCAATGTCCCGTCCGCCCTTCAAGCCGTTCGTCTAAGCCGTCCGTCCACGCCGACCGATCGCTGCGGACCGCTTCGGGTCCGCCGTAGCAACCGGGACCGGCGGCTCGCCGCCGCCCTGCGCCGATCCTGCGCAAAGGCAACCGGGTCCGACCTTCCGCCCATCCCGGCCCGACACCGCTCCGGCACTGCCGGCGACTTGCAAAGACGCAAACCAATCGGAATAATCTCCCGCTCCGCCGACCGCTCGCGCGTCGCCATCGGCGCCGCGGCCAGCGGCGGGCGAGTGGTCGCATTGTGCCGTATCGTCCCGGAAAAGGAAGAGTTTCGTCAGCAATGGCCACACTCACCAAAGCCGACATCAAGAAGATCCGCAAGCGTCGGGCGCGGTTGCGCAAAAAGCTCCGGTGTCGTTTCTGTCCCGACGGTTGCGACAAGTCGCCACGGCCCGTCTACGTGGACTACAAGGACGTCCGCACGTTGCGTTCGATGCTGAACCGCAACGGGCAGATTCTCTCGCGGCGGCGGACCGGCAACTGTGCCAAGTACCAGCATGCCGTCCGGCGGGCCATCATCCGCGCCCGCTACATCGCGTTGCTCCCCTACATCGCCGAAGAGTGAGGAACTGCTCGACGGCGATAATCGATCGTCCTCCGCCGGTTGCGGCCGCGCGGAGGTTTCTTTTTGCGCATCCGGCCGGGTCGGGCGCAGAAGTCACCGTTCCAGCGATCGCAGAGACAGCCGATCGGCCAACGCCGCCCGCAGCCGCGCAACCACCTGCGGCTGATCCGACGCGACGTTTCGCGTCTCTCCCGGATCGGTGCGGTGATCGTACAGCTCCACGTACCCGTCCGGATGTTCGATCAGACGATGCGTGGTCGTGCGTATCGTCCTCGCCCGAGCATACGAAACGGCCGCGTGGCCTTTCGCACCTGGATCTCGCAGTTGCGGTACCAGCGACACGCCGTGCACGAACCCGGGCACGGGCACCCCGGTCAGCTCACAAAGCGTCGGAAAGACATCGATCGTTTCCACGATCGCCTCGCTGGCGGCGCCGGGTTGTGGCAGCCCCGGGTACGCGATGATCAACGGCGAACGGAGCGATTCTTCGAACAGCGTGTGCTTGCCCCACACCGCGTGTTCGCCCAGGTGCCACCCATGATCCCCCCACAGAACGATCACGGTCCGGCGGGGCAGCGCCGCGGCCTTCAGCCTCGCCAGCAGTTTCCCCACCTGGGCGTCGGCAAAACTCACGCAGGCGGCATAGTGCCGTCGCACCGCGTCCGCAAACTCGAGATCCTTCCGCGGATCGCGCCCCCAACGGAGATACTTCATGAACTCGCCGGACCCATGCCACGTCGTCTTTCCAGCCGGCCTGTGCGGATGCGAAATCGGCGGCAACGCCACCTCCCGATACGGTTCGAAGTACCGTGCCGGCGCACCGAAAGGCAGGTGCGGGCGGATGAATCCCACTGCCAGAAAGAACGGCCGGGCCTCGTTGCTGCGGGCCAGATCATCCAACTGCTTCAGGGCTTCGTCGGCGATCCAGCCGTCGGGATAGGCCGTGTCCGGACCGTCGAAGCTCTCGAACACCGGCATCTCTGCGGCGCGCACGCGGATCCGGCCGTTGGCCAAACCATGCATCGCCCCGCGCGGATGCTTCCACGGACCGGAAGGCATCAGACTGCGGTCCCATGAGGCGGGCATTTCCTGCTCGTCCGGGTCGTTCCAGTCCGGCCCGCCACGACCGCCCGGGTGATGCGAGACCTTGCCAACGGCAACCGTCACGTATCCGTGCTTGCGAAACCACGCAGGCAGGCTGGGCGGCACGGACTGGGGATCCTTCCGCAACAGTCGCGCGCGTTGCCAAAGAGCCCCGTTGCCGTACGGCCCATACCGGCCGGTCAACAAGGCGTACCGCGACGCCCCGCATGTCGGAGCCTGTACGTAGTGCCGGAGGAACCGCCGTCCCCGCTCCGCCAGCGCGTCGATGTTCGGCGAACGAACGTATCCACGGCCGAAACTCGCCAGTTCCGGTCGCAGATCGTCCACACAGATCAGCAACACATTGGGCCGTCGTTCGGCAGTGGCCGCGTGCCGCCATCCGCACAGCATGGGCGCCGCAGCGATCGCGATTCCCAGCAGTCGCGACAGACATACCGCCCGGCTCGCATCCCGTCGATTCGCCACGGGTCGCCCGCGATCCCGGACACGTGGGCCACACCGCCCAAGCATTTGGTGCTCCGTCCTGCTCGGCGACCGGGCGGCCACGTCGCCAAAGTGCTCATCTGCAGTCGCATGCGTCATGGTCATCTGTCCCAATGATCCGAACCGCTCGCGCGGCCCGGTGCACTGCCACGCCCGTCCCGGAACCGCCGGGAGTGGCACCTTCGCGTTGGGTCGACATGCGTTCGGCATTGATCCGGCGTCTTGCAGCGCGTCGTCCGTCGCGGACCGCCCGTGCTGCACCGCAAGCTCGCCGCACGGATGACCGCTCCGGCGGCGATGCGATTCCCGCCCACCGGCAGCACGCATGACCGCGTCCGTCAGCGCATCACAGTCATTGCCCGAGCGGGAACGTGGTACGCAGGTGTCCCGATTGTCGTTCCCGACGGCAAACCGCAACAACGCCGGCAGCCGGTGAAAAGCCAAGAGCCGAACGGCCGAAACCGTTCGGCTCTCGCTGCGTTGGCCCGCACGCGTGTGGTGGATGTGCCCGGTCGAACGAACGACGCAGACCACGTTGGCCGGACGGACGCGCCGCTGGTCGCGCGGTCAGACGAGCTGCCCGATGGGTTCTCCTTCGTTCAACACCGGAATGGGCCGCCCCGCACGATTGATGTGCTTGATCGACGGATCGATGCCCATCTGCCGGTAGACCGTGTGCAGGATGTGGGCGGGCTTGACGGCGTCACGAATCGGACGCGTGCCTTTTTCGTCGGTCGCCCCCACGACCACTCCGGGGCGGATGCCGCCGCCGGCGAGCAGCACGGTCATCGCGTTGCCCCAGTGGTCGCGGCCGGCCGAGGGATTCACCCGCGGCGTGCGGCCGAATTCGCCCATCACCATCACGATCACGTCGTCGTACAGACCGCGCTGGATCAGGTCCGTGATCAATGCACTGATCGCCGCGTCGGTCCGCGGGCCGTGCGCCTTCATGGCGTTTTCGATGCCGCTGTGGTTGTCCCAGCCGCCGGAATGGACCGTCACGCACGTCACACCGGCTTCCACGAGACGTCGCGCCAGAAGCGCGGACTGACCAACCGAATTCCGGCCGTACAGGTCGCGGAGCTTCGGATCCTCCGAATGGATGTCGAATGCCTTGCGGGCACGTTCACCGGTCACCAGCTCGAAGGCGCGGCGGTTGAACTCGTCCATCCCCTCCATCAACCGCCGCTGATCGATTTCGCGGCGGACGCGGTCCAGCTCCCGCAACAGCCCCCGCCGCTCCTCCATCCGCAGCGACGACACGCCCGACGGCAGGTTCAGGTTGGGCACCTTGAAATTGGGGGAATTCGGATCTCCGCCCGCATCAAACGGGTTGTAGGCCACCCCGAGGAACGCGGCGCTCTGATATCCGGGACGCAAACCGATCACTGCCGCATACGGAACTGCGACGAACGCCGGCATTCCCGGAAAGTTCGGACCGCGATGCTTCGCGATGATCGCCCCGAAGCTGGGATACATCGGATCCCGGTTCGCCGCATTGCTGCCGTGATATCCCGTCCACATCCAGTGACCGGCGGCGAAATGGTCGCCATTGTTGTGATACACCGACCGGACCAGACTGATCCGATGCATCAACCGGGCGGTCTTTGGAAATACCTCACTGAGGTACACGCCGGGCACGGAAGTCTGAATCGCTCCAAACGGCCCGCGGTATTCCGCCGGCGCCTGCGGCTTCGGATCGAACGTCTCCATGTGCGTGGGACCGCCGTCCAGCCAGATGCAGATCACCGCCTTTCCCGGCAGCTTGCCCGGCGAACCGCCGGCCGCCGCCAGTGCCTGCAACTGGGCCATCGTCAGCCCACCAGCCGTCAACGCTCCCACTCGAACAAAATCGCGCCGCGTCACGCCGGCACAGTTCCGGTGCTTGGCATTGAAGTACAGATCCAACATGGCGGGCACTCCTTGTTGCAGCGAGGAAGGAGCCGATTCGGGCAGGTCCGCAACGCAGCGGCGTTCTGGGAAGGAACGCACGAAACCCGCGATCACGGGCTTCATGCAACGAAAACGGCATGAACAGATGCCGCCCGAACACATCGACGTTGTTCGATACGTCCATTCCTATCAAACCCGGCCGCCGCTGTCAATCGCCCTGATCGCCCCGTGCCCGAAGACAGCTTCAGCGAAATCGCAGATACCCGAAGACCGTCCGATCGGCTTCCGCCGGGGGCCAGACCATTCGATCCGTGTGCGGTACGGTCCGTTGCGCTCGCAGAGCCCAGATCTCGCCCGGTGCCGGACGTTCCGCGACCAGTTCCTCCCAGGGGATCGCCAGCTCCACCCGCCACGCGTCCGGCGCCGCACCATCCACGGCCACGTAAAGCTGCGGGTTCCATCCGGGATCACTGCCCAGCGCTTCCGCCACCCGGCCCCGCTGGTCCACCGTCAGGACGTAACTGACCGAGCGGTCGCGGTCGATGTCCAGGACGAACGAAATCCGATCCCAGCCCCGCAGGTCGTCGTCATGGCGGCGACCGGCGTACTGCGGCTCCACCGGACGCTGTGTCTCATAGAGCCGCAAAGAGGCCGCCAGGTACAGGAACTCTGCGTCGTACCCCACCATCACGAAGCTGTGCGGCGTCGCGTTCTCGTCCTGTTCGTCCTGCGAACCGGCGGAACGCAGACCCAGCGGCCGCGCCTGTTCCCAGACCACGTCCGCGAGCAGGCCGTCCAGACGCGGCCGTTGCGCGACCCGCCGGCAAACGGCCACCGGAACGGGCGGGGCGCCGAACGGCTGCGTCAGCCACAGCTCCGCGGCCGCTGCCCGCTTCCAGCGGTCCGACCCGCTCTGCGCAGCCAACGCGCGCAACAGGCGGTCGGCCGTAGCGTGCTGCGACCGGCGTCGGAAGTAGTTCGCCAGCATGTACCGCCAGGCCGGTCGTTTCTCGACGCGCGGCGCCGCGTGCGCGACGAGCTCCACCAGTTCCAAGACCTGTCGCGAACGCTGTTCCCGCCCCAGCACGTCCAGCGGCTCGGTGGCCGCGGTGGACACCACGGCACCACCGGCCCCACGCTGCCGACGAACCCCGCGTCTCCGCAGCCGCTGGTACTCCCGCTCACCACTGGTCAATTCCGCCAGCAGCCACTCGGCGGCGTATTCCGCCTCCGCTGACCCGGGAAAACGGTGCAGCAACTCCCAGGCCGCCAACTCCGCCGCCTGCGGGCGACGCGCACGTCGCGCCGACTCGAACAACTCCCACCACACGTTCCGCGCCGCATGCCGGTCCAGCTCCCGCGTGAAACCGGCCAGCTCCGCTACCAGTCCCTGAAAGCGAACGTCAGGCTCTCGCGCCTGCATCCGCTGGCTCAGGGTCACGGAGACCGCCGCACGCCGCGTCGCCTGTCGGCGCAGCTTTTCCACAACCGCCTCTTCGGCCGGTGTCACCATCCGTCTGGCCGCACCACCCGGTACCAGTGCCAGACCGGCAAACGGCGTCCCCCCCAGTGGCCGCGGATCCCCGTTCGGGTCGATGGCGATGAATGCGGAACTCGGCGCCGCCAACTCTTCCGGACGACGACAGATCCGTGCCGCCGCGTCATGGACGATGTCGTCGACCAAACATCCACAGCCCGCCAGTGGCTCGCTGCCCGAGACGGTCACGGCACCGCCGCTGCCCGGCGGCGACTGCACCACGATGCGGGCCACCCGCCACGGCGACAATCCTCCGAGTTTCCGTTGTACCGGGAACCGCTGCGCGTCGGCGGCGGCAACAACGGCCTCACGAATCGCTTCCGTCAGAATCTGGCCGGCGGCATCATCTTCGGACGCTTGCGGCAGCACCACGATGCTCGGACGCCACGATCGTATCGCCCGCGCCACACGCTCCACCAGCCATACCGGCAGCCGTCCGTCCGTCTGCCGCAGCCACGCCTTTTCCAACGCTGCCCGGTCGAAGCGGTCATCGGGCTGCTCGATCGAGATCCGCGCTTCGAGCATCCCCATCGCACCGCCGGCCGCTGCTACGGCATCGTGTAGGACCGGTTCGTCGAACGCGCCGTCATCGACAGCGGCCGGTCGGCCGATCACCAGCACGCTGGACCGATAACCTTCCTCGCCCGAATACCGGGCCAACAATCGCCACGGCAGTGCCGCACTTCGGGGTGCCACGCAAAGCACGGCCGCGCGCCGTCCCTTCCCACGGACGGTCTCCCACGTTCGACCGCCGTCGACCGTTCGCAGCACCGTCCCGGCCGCCCCCACCGCAATCCCGTACCGATCGTCCGAAAACCGCACGCATGTGATCGGCAGCGGCTGTCCGGTGAACTGCGGCCGCCACGAGCGGCCACCATCCGGACTGTGCCACACTACGCTGCCGGGGCGACCGGCGACCCACACCCGCCGCCCCCGGCTGGCGACCGTCCGGAAGTCGCACAGATCCCGCAGATACGGCGGAATACCCGCCGGCGGCTCTTCCCAAACCACGCCTCCGGAGACCGACTGCACGATCAGCCCCGAATCCCCGGCCGCCCAGAACGACTCGTTCTCGCCACCGTCCACCGCCCACACGGTTTGCCGCGACAGCAGTCCCGAGCGCGCCGGAAGCACGCGCACCTGCGCCAGCACGCCGATCCGCCCCGAACGTCCGGCGACGACTCCCAGCCCGGGGGCCGTGAACGCCGCGGCCCGCCAGCGCGCCCCTTCGCCTCCGACGAACGGCGCCCACGTGCGCCCGCCGTCCTCCGTGCTCCACACCGTCGCGGGAGTACCGTCCGCGGCCCCCGCCAACAGCATCCCACGCCGCTCATCGAAGAAGCGCAATGCCAGGACCCCCGGCAGATCGTGCGCATTGACACGCCGCCACGTCCGGCCTCCGTCGCGCGTGTGCAAAACCACCCCTTCGGCACGACGAACCTGCGGGCGAATGCGATAGCCCCCTACCCAACCCACGCGATCGGTCAGAAAGCTCAGCGACCGCAACGTCGCATCCGGCGCGCCGCCCGCCATCGTCCAGGATGTGCCCCCATCCTCGGACCGCACGACCGCTCCGTGATCCCCCACCGCGACGATCGTATGCCCGAGGACGGCGGCATCGAACAGCGTCGCGTCCTCACGCCAGGTTGCCAGTTGCTCCGGCGCGACGATCGGCTCGCCGAAGACCCACGCCGGAGCGCTCCCACCGCCGGCGGACCGTTCCCCGTCACCCGCGTCGTTCGCCAATCGCCTCTGCCGCGACGCCGACGACACCGGCGGCTCCGCGTCCGGCCGTTCGCCCGCGATTGCGCCGGACTCGGCCGGTCCGGCCATCGCCCATCGGGCTGCGAGAACGACCATCCAGAACGCTACGGCGACACGTCGGGGAGATCGCATGATCCAGCGGCTTCCATTCCGCGTCCCGCACGCCGCGGCTGCAACTCAGCGATTCAATGCGGCGAAGACCAGGCACACGTTGTGACCGCCGAAGCCGAAACTGTTCTTCAATACGTACCGGATGCGCATCGGCCGCGGCTCGTTGGGCACGTAATCCAGATCGCAGTCCGGGTCCGGCGTTTCCTGATTGATCGTCGGAGGAGCCGTCTGTTGCTGGATGGCCGTCACCGACACCACGGCTTCCACCCCACCGGAGGCTCCCAGCATGTGCCCGAGCTGACTCTTCGTGCTGGAGATGGCCAACCGCTTCGCGTGCGCACCGAAGACGGTCTTCAGCGCCGCCGTCTCGGCCTTGTCCCCCAGCGGGGTGCTGGTTCCGTGGGCGTTGACGTAGTCCACCTCGTGCGGGTCGATCCGGGCGTCGTTCAATGCGGCCTGGATCGCCCGCGCCGCACCGCGGCCTTCGGGATCCGGAGCGGTGATGTGCGTGGCGTCGGCCGACATGCCGTAACCGACGATTTCCGCCAGAATCTCCGCGCCCCGACGCCGAGCGTGCTCGTATTCCTCCAGGACCAGAATACCCGCCCCCTCAGCCATCACGAAACCGTCGCGGTCCCGGTCGAACGGCCGACTGGCGCGTTCCGGTGCATCGTTGCGCGTCGAGAGGGCCTTCATGCGAGCAAAACCGGACAGCGCCATCGGCGTCAATGCCGCTTCGCTGCCGCCGGCGATCATCACGTCCGCCAGACCGGCGCGGATGATCTGAAACGCATCCCCGATCGCATTGGTCGCCGATGCACACGCCGTGGCCACCGCACTGCTCGGCCCCCGCAGCCCCCAGCGCACCGAGATGTTGCCGCTGGCCGCATTGACCATCAACTTGGGTATCATGAACGCCGATACCCGCAATGGCCCATCGTCGAACAATCGCGCATGCTGCGATTCGATCTCATTCAGCCCGCCCACGCCGCTTCCGACCAGCACACCATTGCGGAACGGATCGTCCTGGCGGGAAAAATCAATGCCCGACTGCTGAATCGCGCGATCGGCCGCCACCAGGGCGAATTGGCAGAAACGATCCAGGCGGCGGATCTCCTTGCGATCGATGTCGATGTATTCCGACGGATCGAAATGCGCGATTTCACCCCCGAAGCGAACCGCGAATTCCGAACAATCGAATCGCCGGATCGGGCCGATGCCGCTCTTGCCCGCGCACAATCGATCCCAAAGTTCCGCGGTTTCACACCCCAGAGATGTGACCACACCGGTCCCGGTTACGACGACTCGACGGACCATCCGTTGGTACTCGTCTTTCTCTTGTGAACGTCGAAGCGCCGAGTCCGTCCGCGCGGCAGACCCGGGCCGTCCCTGCCCGGACTTTGGTACCGGTTCCCGGCGCGTCGTACAACCGGAACGCCGCTGACGCCCTGCTCAACACCCGCCGGCTGTCGCCGCGGCTCCGGCCGACTGCCTCGGGGAGGCTTACTCCGCCGCCCCCTGTTCGGCCAGCTTTTCCTCGATGTACTTCACCGCATCACCCACCGTGCGGATCTTGTCCGAGTCGTCCGTGGGAATCGTGAAATTGAACTCTTCCTCGAACGCCATCACCAGTTCGACCAGATCCAGCGAGTCCGCCTTCAGATCGTCCGTGAACGAGCTTTCCATGGTGACCTCCTCCTCGGGGACCCCAAGCTGTTCACTGACGATGGAAACCACCTTCTCCTGGATTTCTTCTGGCGACATGCTCGTCTCCTCCGATGCCCTGCTGCGAGTCCTCGCCGGGAGTCCCCGATTGCGGTTCCGATTCAGATCGTTCCACACGCCGCTCACGGCGCCGCGACACGCCGCTTCCTGCGCGCGGCACCACGGACGACGTTCCACTAACCGGCGGGCAGATATAGTCTGTTTTCCCCAAGCTGACAACCGTAATCCGGCGGTCCTTCAGAGCACGCGCCGCACGACTTCGGGCCCCACGTGCACTCACTCCGCAGCCCGGCTCCGTCGGCGCCGCAGCGACTCGGCAACATGGACAAAGACGCTCAGCCCACCCGGCCCCCCGACCGGGGATAGCCGTGCGGACGGACGATCGCTTCGTAGAACTCCGGCCGCCGGTCGCCGAACCGATCGATGATGTGTCGGCCCGGCACACGCTCGCGCAACTTGTCTCGCGCCCGCCGGGGATCGACTTCCGCAATCAACAGAGCCTCCTCGCCCGCACCAGCCCGGGCCAGCTCCTCCCCGTCCGGCCCACAGATCACGCTGCGCCCGATAAAGCGGTATCCCCGCTCCCGGCCCACACGGTTGATCGCCGCATAGTAAATGCCGTTTTCCATCGCCCGCGTCGCGATCGCGTGCTCGGCCACACACTCGGCCCCCGGCGGCCAGTTCGTCGGCAGCGCGATCACGTCCGCCCCCAGCAGCGCCAGCACCCGGGACGCCTCCGGGAAACTGCTGTCATAGCAGATGTTCAATCCCAGACGCACACCGGACACCTCGTGCACCGCAAACGGACGGTCGCCGTACGCCGCAAAGCGGTCCGCACCGAGATACGGCAGATGCACCTTGCGGTACGACGCCAGCACGCCCCCGGGACCGGCCAGCAGCGCAGCGTTGAAGTACCGCTCCCCCGCCCGTTCCAGCAGCCCGAACACCGCCAGGCACCGCAACCGCTCACATGCCTCGACGATCGCGCGGACTGCCTCCCCATCCAGATCCTGCGCGACTGCCAGCGCCTCCTCAGCACTCTCGAAGCAGTACCCGGTCAACACGCACTCCGGAAACACCACCAGTTCCGCGCCCGCCTCGGCCGCCCGCTGCAGCCATTGCAGCACGGCCTCCGTGTTCCCCGCGACGTCGGCAATCCGAACGTCCATCTGCACGCCGGCGATTCGCATCATGAATGCCCTCCTCGAGTCCCCGGCCCCCCGATCGCACGCCTCACCCGCGCTCCATCACAACGGCCCGGGTCGTCCACGGCAGCACTGAGGACCACACACCGGATCGCCCTGTGGGCGACTCCGCACCTGGACCCGTCACCCATCCGCACGGTCAGATCACGAAGAAACCGGTAGCGCCTCGTCCATCGTCAATCCCAGCGTCTCGGCGATCCGCCGACAGGCCTCCATCGTTTCCGCGAATGTCTCCGGATCGATGGTCTGAGCGGCGTCGCTGAGCGCCCGTGACGGATCGGGATGGACTTCCACGATCAATCCGTCACTGCCCACCGCAATCGCCGCGCGGCACATCGGCGGAACCAGCGACGCAATGCCCGTGCCGTGACTGGGATCCACGATGATCGGCAAATGCGTACGCTCGCGCAGGTAGGGCACAGTCGCCAGAGGCAACGTGAAGCGGGTGTGCGTCTCGAACGTCCGGATACCACGCTCGCACAGAATGACGTTCGTGTTGCCCTGGTCGAGGATGTACTCGGCGGCCAGCAGGAACTCATCCATCGTCGCGGCCGGCCCCCGTTTCAGCAATACGGCCATGCCGCTTTCCCCGACCGCCTGCAGCAGATTGTAATTCTGCATGTTCCGCGCACCGATCTGCAGCACGTCCGCGTAACGCGCCACCAGCTCGACCTGGTGCGGCGTCATCACTTCGGTCACCACCGCCAGACCGGTCTCTTCGCGAGCCAGTGCCAACAGGCGCAGCCCCTCTTCCTTCAAGCCCTGAAAGGAATACGGACTGGTCCGCGGCTTGAACGCCCCGCCACGCAATCCCCGCGCTCCGGCCGCTTTCACCGCGCGGGCCACCTCGACGATCTGCTCCTCCGATTCCACCGAACACGGGCCGGCGATCACCCCCACGTGCCCACCGCCCACGACCAGCTCACGAACGCGGACCACCGTCGGCTCCGGACGCGTCTCCCGACTGGCGATTTTGTACGGGGCAAGGATCGGCACGACCTGTTCGACCTCCGGCAACGAGCTGAGCGTCTCCCGTTCGTCACCTCGCTTTTCCCCGATTGCCGCCACGACCGTCCGTTGCGTTCCAACGATCACGTGCGCCTTCAGCCCAAGCCGTTCGACGTGTTGTACCACCCGCCGGATCGCCGCTTCGTCGGCCGTCTTCTTCAGCACCACGATCATCCGTCGCACCTTCCTCTCTGAAATTCATCCACCCGGCGGTTCCCGACCGTACACACGTCCCGACGTGCCCGCCCTCGCGGCCGGTCACCTTCCCCCAACCGCCCGCCCGGATCCTAGGTCCCGCGAACCAGGCGGGTCAATCACCGGGCAAACCCGCAGCGCATCCGCCCGTCCGCCGGTTTGCGTCTCGGCAGTGCCCTCAGTGGGCCTGTTCCGCCGTTTTCGCCCGCAGCAGCGCTTCGAGCCGCCGCACCGTCGCCTCCGGCAGCAGTCGATCGACATGCCCGGCCCGCCGGTTGCGCTGATCATACTCCAGAGCCCGTCGGGCCGCGGAAACCGCCTGATCCTGTGCCCCGACCGATCCCGCGAACACGGCATATTCCGCCAGCAACTCGGTCTGCGTCGGATATCGGGCAATCCCTGCCCGATAGGCCTCCAGCGCGGCGCGTGCCGCCGCCTCGGCCGCCTCCCAACGGGTACGGGCATCGCCCGCTTCAGCCTCGCCGCTTCCGCCCATCGCCCGCTCGGCCAGAGCGTCGTAGCGCCGCCGCAGCACGCGCGCCAGCTCCCAGTAGGTTCCGTACCGCCGCGGATCGCGTGCCAAGGCCTCTCGCAGGGCCTGCTCCGCCGCTTCCAGCGCCGCCAGCCGCGCCGCACGCTGCATCGCCGAATCGGCCCGGGCCGTTTCCAGCTCCGCCAATCGCAACCACGGTTCGACCGCGAATCGGTCGGCCCGGGCCGCATCCAGCCAGGCCCGCCGGGCTCCGGTCACGTCGCCTCTCAGCCAGGCGGAGTCGCCGGCCGCCAGTGCCGCCTCGGCCGCTCGCACCGGCCGATACCCATACCACCACCCCAGCCCTCCGACCAGACACCAGAACACCACCAGCGTCCAGTACACCACGGAAGTCGGCCGCCGGGCACCGATGCCAGTCGCCGCTGCGTGCGTGCGGGACTCCGTTGGCACCTCCCGCTGTGGCTTCCGTCTCTCGTCGGGAGACTCCCCGCACACCCGCCCCGGCCCTTCCGCACACTCAGGAAAACCTGCCGTGGCCAGCACCGCGCACAACAGCCACGTGAAAACGAAGCCCGGCATCTCGAATCCGCCGGCCCCACAAAGATGCACCGCTACGCCGAGGAAGGCCGCCACACATGCAACGACCGCTCCCGGAAATCGTGCCGGATTCGGACCATCCGACCGTACATCCGTCGCCACGTGCGGCAAGACCGCCGACGCCGCAAACCCACCGGTTGATCCGGCGGTCGCTGCCCGTGCCGATACCGGGGCCGGCCCGGCCTTCCGTCCGGTCGCCGACACCACACGGCTGAGCACCGCCACGCCCAGCCAACCCGCCAACACGGCAATGCGCTGCCCATTCCAGTCGGCTCCGGCCAACCATTCCATGACCGATGGTCCCAGCACTCCGGCGGCGACTCCGATCATCACCGGCCGATTCCAATCCGCCGAACGGCCAAAGATCGCGGCTCCCTCTACCGAAGCAGTCCCCATCGCCCCCGGCGAGCGCCCTGGTTGCGTCGCCTCACCGCACGCGTCCGTTACGCCGCCAATCAGTCGCCATCCAAGAGCAATCATCGCCCCCATCAGCAGCAACACGCCGCACAGCCCCGCCAGACCGCCGTTCGCCCACGCGTCCAGAAACAGGTTGTGTGGATCGGCGATTTCCTCGCTGGAATCGGGCAGCTTGTACCGCAGGTACGCCGTCTGAAACGTGCCCGGGCCGACCCCCCAGAACCAGTGATCGGCGATCATCCGAACGGTACCCCGCCAGTACTCCAGCCGATACCGGAGCGACTTGGGGGCCTCCCGGATCACGTCCGCATCCACGCCTCCCGTCCACACGGCCGTCGCGATGCCGGCTCCGAGCACCACCGCCGCAGCAATCAATAACCGCCATGACCGCTTCGCCGGGCGCATGGCCCGCCCGGACGCACTCCGCCACCACACGGCGGCCCGCCATCCCAGCGCGCAGCACACCCCCAACCATGCCGTCCGACTCTTCGTCAGCAGCAGACAATACCCTGTCGCCGCGACGGCCGCCCAAGACAGAACACCCGACGGC
>RFHO01000369.1 GCA_003696385.1 Planctomycetota bacterium
CGCGTCGGTTGCCGTGCCGTTGGCGCAGCCATCGTTCAACCCGTCGGGGCGTCGAGCAACCGACCAATCTTGTGGGAACGTGTCCCACGCGAAACGGCCGGGTGAAGGCGAAAGGCGTCCGGTCCGAGCAGCGTGGACAGGTCCGCGAGCAACTGCGGGGTGCAGCACACCGAATAGGTGGCCGGCACGCCAAGCGTATAAGCCACCCGCCGGGTCGCATCGGGCGTGCTGGACTCGACCAGCAACACGACGCTCGTGCGGCCGCGATACGTGTTCAGCAGCGTGCGTAATCGCTGCAGGTGGGTTTCGTCATGTAGACCGCGGCGCAGGCGAATCGTGATTCGTCCTGTCAACTCGCGAGAAGCCTCGTCGGGAGTCAGCAGCTGGTCGACCAGGATCGTGGGCTCCCGTCCCCGCCGTTCGACACGTCCCTTGAGCACTACGACCGTATCCTGCTTCACTTTACCGCCGTAGCGGGCATAGTTGTCCGCAAAAATGGTGCAGCGTATGACGCCGCTGTCGTCTTCCAGATCGAAGTGGGCATAGCGGGTGTTGTTGTTTCGTGAGGGGTTTCGCTGGCTCTTGAGATTGACCGCGCTGATCATTCCCGCCACCACCACTTCCGTTTCAGCGTCGAGTTCGGCGACCTCTTCTATCCGGTGCGACGTGAACGGCCGGATGCGAGCGGCGATCTGTGCGAAAGGATGTGAAGTCAGGTAGAAACCATAGGCTTCCTTTTCCGCCGCCAGCCTCTGCGCGTTCGTCCACTCGGGCACTTCAGGAAGCAGTTCTTCGCTTGTGGAGTCGCTGCCATCTGCTTCCGCCAGATCGCCGAACAGGCTCTTCTGTCCTCGTTTGCGGTCGCGGTGCTGTGCAACGCCCAACTGAATCGCCCGATCCAAGGCCGCCATTTGCTGGGCCTGATGCCCGGGCAGCGAACGCAAAGCGTTGGCCTTGATGAGGACTTCCAGCGCAGCCCGGTTCAGCAATTTGGGATCCACACGTGCGGTCAGATCGAAAAGGTCCCGGTACGGTCCGTTGTTTTCCCGCTCGGCCACGATCGCGGAAAGCACACCCTGGCCGATCCCCTTCAGTGCTCCGAGCCCGAAAAGTACGCGGTTTCCGTCCACCGCGAATTCGACCTCCGAGCGGTTGATGTCCGGCGGCACGATCTCGATGCCCATCCGTCTGGCGTCTTCAATGTGCTCGGCGATCCGGTCCGTGCTTTCCATCTCACAGGACAACAAGGCCGCCATGAACTCCACCGGGTAGTGCGCCTTGAAATAGGCCGTCTGGTACGAAACGGCGCCATAGGCCGTCGAATGAGACTTGTTGAAACCGTAGCCGGCGAATTTTTCAATCAACTCGAACAGACGCCGGGCGACTTCTTCGTCTATTCCGCGGGCACGGGCACCTTGAATATACTGCTCGCGGAACGCCTCGATCACCTCTGCCTTCTTTTTGCTGATTGCCTTGATGCACCGGTATGCGGCCGGGAGCTCGATCCCACCGACCCGGTTGAGGATTCGCATCACCTGTTCCTGATAGACCATCACGCCGTAGGTTTCTTCCAGAATCTCGTCCACCAGCGGGTGAACGCGATTCATTTCCTTTCGCCCGTGCTTGACGTCGACGTAATCGGCGACCATACCGCCTTCCAATGGCCCGGGACGATAAAGCGCCGATGTGGCGATGATGTCGTTGAAGCAGTCCGGTCGCATCTGGGTGAGGAGGTTGCGGATACCGCCGCCTTCGAACTGAAAGATGCCCTTGGTCTCGCCTCGTTGAAGCAGTGCGTAGGTTTCGGGGTCGTCCAACGGCAAAGTGGTGGGATCGATTTCGATGCCGCGGCTTTTCTTCACGTTCTGGACGGCCTTGTCGAGAATCGTAAGGTTCCGCAACCCGAGGAAATCCATCTTGAGCAGGCCGGCTTTCTCGACGTGCGGGCCGTCCCACTGAGTGATGATGTCGGTCTTCCCCGTGATCGTCTGCAGCGGGAGGTAGTTGTCCAGGGGCTTGTCGCCCACGACGACACCTGCGGCGTGCGTGCCGGCGTTTCGCGGCAGGCCCTGAAGGCGGATGGCGATGTCGATCAGTTCCTGAACCTGTGGATCGGTGTCGTACTCGTGCTTCAGCTCGGGCGATTCCTCCAAAGCGTCTTCGATACGCACGCCGGGCCGTTCGGGTACGTACTTGGCGATCTGGTTCACCCGGGCCAACGGCACGCCGAGGACGCGGCCGACGTCACGGATCGCGGCCCGCGCCTTGAGCGTATTGAAGGTGCCGATCTGGGCAACGTTTGCCTCGCCGTACTTCTGTTTGGTGTATTCGATCACGAGTTGCCGGCGGTCGCGGCAGAAGTCGATGTCGATGTCCGGGGGCTCGGCGCGACTTGGGTCCAGAAAACGCTCGAAGAGCAGATCGTATTTCAAGGGGCAGACGTGGCTGAGGCCAAGCACGTACGACACCAGCGCACCGCAGGCACTGCCGCGCGCGCCACAGGGTATGTTGTTCTCCTGCGCAAAGCGGACGAAGTCCCACACGATCAGAAAATAGCTCGAATAACCCATCCGGTCTATGACGTCGAGTTCATAGTCGAGACGCTTGTAGTGCTCTTCGGTGACTTCGTCTCCGTAGCGCCGCTTGAGGCCCTCGAGGCAGAGTTCGCGGAGGTACTGCGTATCGGTCTTACCTTCGGGGGGATGAAACACCGGATAATGCTTGGGGTTCTTCTCAAGTTGAATGTCGACGCGGTCGGCGATTTCCTGAGTGCGGGCGACGGCATCCTCAAATCCGGGGAAGGCGGCGTACATTTCCTCCGGGGTCTTGACGTAGAACTCGTCGGAGCCGTAGCGCATGCGGTTCTTGTCGTCGCGCAGGGCACGGGTGTTGATACACAACAGGGCGTCGTGCGCTTTGGCGTCTTCCCGGTTGAGGTAGTGTGCGTCGTTGGTGGCGACGAGTGGGAGGCCCATGCGGTTGGCGAGATCAACCGTGCCTTCCATACAGCGGCGCTGAATGTCCAGGCCGCAGTTCTGGATTTCCATATAGAAGCGGTCCCCGAACACGCGGTGGTACCAGGCCGCCAGCTGCTCGGCTTCGTCCATCTTTTCGGCGAGGATCAGATGAGACAGTTCACTGGCGGCGCAGCCTGAGAGGCAGATCAGGCCTTCGCTGTACTGCTGAAGAACTTCCTTGTCGATCCTGGGTTTGTAATAGAAGCCTTCCAGATATGCGATGGACGCAAGTTTGATGAGGTTGTAGTAGCCGGTGCGATTCATTGCCAAGAGGGTGAGGTGATAGGCGGTCTCGCGCTGACCGACGACGCGTCGGTCGGTGCGCTGGCCGGGCGCAACGTAGGCCTCGTAGCCGACGATCGGGTTCACGCCGCGTGCGCGGCACTTGTTGTAGAACTCGAAGGCGCCGTACAAGTTGCCGTGGTCGGTGATGGCCACGGCATTCATGCCGGTGCGGGAGACTTTCTCGATCAGATCGTCGAGGCGGTTGGCGCCGTCGAGCATGCTGTAGGCCGAGTGGCAGTGCAGGTGGACGAAGGGGCGCGTCTCGCTCATGGGAGCCTCCATTCGTAAGGGGCGGTCCGTCGTGGAAAAGTTGGCCGCAGCAGGGAAGGGGGCACCAGCGGCGCCGTTTGCCGGCTGTCGGGTGACATGCGGCATCGCCGGCGAGCTTTTTCGGATGGATTGTAGGAAGTGATGCTCAGGGCGGCGAACGATGGTCGGAGCCGGGGGCGAGAGACTGTGAGGACGTAGGGCTCAGGTAGGACGGGAGCGGCCGCGGGGTCAGTCGAAGGCGGATCGGACCTTGGCAGCAATCACAGGGTTTGATTTCGTACATCGGGATCGAGCACACGTCGCACCAGTAGTCCATGTACAGGCGTTTGTTACCTTCGCGGACGAAGATCATGAGTACCTGGATGTAGGGGATTCGTTGATAGCGCCGAACGACCAGATCGACCGGGCGGTTGCGGAGTCGTGGGTCCTGGAAGAAGGCCCGTCCGCGCCAATCGGGCACGATCGGCAGCAGTTCGCCATCGTCGGTTTTCAGGACGACCTGGCCGTCGAGTTCTTCGTACGCTGGGATGCCCAGTTCTTTGAGGGCGTCGCGGGCGAAGACGACGCGGCCGTGCAGCAGCACGCGCCGAGCGGCGGGGGGCGACGGCGTTTCCGAAGCGTCGCGGCGATTCGGGCGGGCGGGGCGTCGAGCGTTCGAAGGGACGGCATGTTGTCCGGTGGCGGGGTCATTCGCCGATTCGGCCGGGGCGGCTTGGTGGGCACGGGCATGCTGTCCGGTCACCGCCGGGGCATGCTGGTCGGCGGATACTCCGCGGGGGAGCAGGCAGAAGGCAGCAGCGCCAGCGGCCAGCAGAACGCCGCGGAATTCGCGAAGGCGGCCGGCTGCGCGGGGGACGTAGGCAGTCAGCCGCAGTGCGGCTGGTTGGGGAGTACGAAAGGCAAATGCAGTACGCATGGTAAAAGGTGCCTGTGACTGTGGTGTTGTGCCGAGCACGGACCGGGGCGTGAAGGAGCGAGCGGAAACGGGCGCGGATGCCCCGGGGCGGTGTGGCACGGACCGGGATCATTCCTCGGCGTGTCCGACGACGACGAGCCGCACAGAGACCGTTATGTCCTTCTCGGCCTGTCGGCCGGGCAGTGGCAGTTCGAGGATCCAGAGGTCGTAATCTTCGTCGTGGACCAGCCGGGGTTTGCTGACCGGGTCTTCCGCGGGAGGAAGGTAGAAGATCATGGGATGTGTGGTGCCCGCGGCCTTGGCGCTGCGTTTCATGAGGTCCATCAGATCCGTGGCCGGATCGGGGCGGGGGTCGTCTGCCACGCGGACTCCGACGAGGAAGTCGAGCGTTTCGGATGTGCCGACGTGGTTGCCGTCTTCGGGCTGTCGTGCGTATCTCAGCGTGTACAGGCCGGACTGGAGTTCCTGAGCTCGGAAGTCGGTGACGCCTTCGCCCGAGATCTGCAGCAGGCCGATCAGAGCGCCTTGCGGGAATCCGTACTTGACGTTGAAGCCCGGCGAGAAGCCTTTCTGGACCGGGAGCCGCTTGACGAACCAGACGGTGATGTTCTTGCCGTCGCCCTGCACGGACCAGCCGTGTGGGTTCAGGGCGTCGCGGAGGGCGGCGGGCACGGAACTCGGGGGTTTCCCCGCAGGTTTCAGCGTGTAATCCGCGTGGGCACGGTCCGTGAGCAGGACGAGCGCGACGAAAAGCCAAAGCAGGTGGAGTGTCCGCTTGATCCGGCGCATGTGAGGTCTCCTCTGCAGCGTGTCTGGAGTACGGCGGGCACGACGGCCGGCGATGGCGAGTGTGTTCGCTTCGGTCGCGCCTTGCCGCCGACGATGGAAGGCGTTCATTGGTGGAAGGCCGGAAACCGCCTGCAACGTGCGGCAGTCGATCGCTGACCAGCGAAGCGTCGCGTCGGTGGAGCGACTTTGGGCTGATCATGCTCAGAGCATTGTAAAGCGACGCCGCGCCGGTCGAAAGTACGCCCAGCCGGCCGAGCGGCGACAGCCGCGGAGGTCGCTGCGCAGTACGGGAAGGGCCGAATGGGCGGGCAGTGAACGGTGCAGCCGACGGGATGCCCCGGCGGTTTGGGACGGCTGGATCGTTGTGTGGCGGACGGTCGTGTGGCCGCACGCTCCGGTTGCGGGCGGTTGTGGCGGAAAGTCTCCAGATATACACTGATGTTGATGTGTTTGCCGTGACGAGGCAGCGGCTGGTGGCGGTGCCTCGTCAGGTATTTCAGCGCGCCCGGGATGCCTCGCGCATCGGCGGGTGATCCTGCGGTTCGATTCCTGCCGGCACAGCCTCACTCCTTTTCAACCCACGCGCTTTTCCGATCGAGAAGCGGACCGCGTACCCGTCGCGATGTCGGTTGCTGATACGGCGAGGGAGCGACGGGCGGACGTCGCTTCGGTGCAAAGCAGTCTGCGGAAAGCTGCGTATCTGCGAGTTTCGGAGACGACCGTGTTCATGCGCGAAGCAAGAGGAATCCGACCGGCGGCGCGGTTTTGGACGCGGTGGGCCGGTGTTTTCGGATTGGTCGAAGAGCCGTCGAACAGCGCGTTGGCATCGCGCTGCATGCACTTTCGACTCTGCGCGGGCGTCCGGGCAAGGTTCGTGGCGACGGTCGCGGTGGGGCTGGTGTTCGCATGGGCAGGGAATGCGTCGGCGGAACAGCCGGCGCGGACGGAAAGAGGCACCGTGCGCTCGGCCGCTCCGCGCCCGCAGAACGGCGGAGCGACCCTGTTCCGCGAGCGGGTGGCTTCGATACTTCGCCGGCGCTGCGTGACGTGTCACAGTGGTGAGGAACCGAAAGGGGGGTTCCGGCTCACCACGCGCGAGGGGCTGCTGAAGGGCGGGGAGAGCGGTCCGGCGATCGACCCGGCCAAGCCGGAGAACAGCCTTCTGTTGGAGGCCATCAACTATGAAACGCTGGAAATGCCGCCGCAGGGCCGCCTGCCGCCCGAGGAGATCGCGACGTTGACGAAGTGGGTGCTGGCCGGTGCACCGTGGCCGGATGGGCTCGTTCTGCAGCCACCCCGACAGCGGCCGGCGGGTCGGAAGATCGATCCGAAGACGTACTGGGCATTTCAGCCGATCCGCCGTCCCCCGGTGCCGGAGGTGAAAAACCGGCAATGGGTGCGTACGCCGATCGATGCCTTCATCCTGGCGCGGCTGGAGGCGAACGGTCTGAAACCGGCGGGAGACGCTTCGCGGGCGACGGTGCTCCGGCGTGCCTACTACAACCTGATCGGCCTGCCGCCCTCGCCGGAGCAGGTGCGGGCGTTTCTGGCGGACGATGCGCCGGACGCCTTCGAGCGGGTGGTGGAGGAGCTCCTGCAATCACCGCACTACGGCGAGCATTGGGGGCGGCACTGGCTGGACATCGTCCGGTTTGCCGAGACGAACAGTTACGAGCGGGATGGCGACAAGCCGCATGCGTGGCGGTATCGCGACTACGTCATCGAGTCGTTCAACGAGGACAAGCCGTACGATCGATTCATTCTGGAGCAGTTGGCGGGGGACGAACTGCCGGATCGGACGCCGGAGACGATCATTGCGACCGGCTACTATCGCCTCGGAATCTGGGACGATGAGCCGGCGGATCCGCTGCTGGCTCTGTATGACGACCTGGACGACATCCTGACGACGACCTGTCAGGCGTTTCTGGGGTTGACGATGAACTGTGCGCGGTGCCACGAGCACAAGCTCGATCCGATTCCGCACCGCGACTACTACCGGATGTTGGCGTTCTTCAACGGGGTCCGACGGTTTGGTGTGCGGAGCTATCAGAGCATCCGGGACGCGTCGGTCCGGATGGTCGGCACGCCGGAGGAAATCGCCCGACACGCGGAAGAAACGCGGCGCTACCGCGAGGCGGTGGCGGCCAATGCCGAAGCCCTGAAGGACATCGAAAAACGGGTGCGGCCGCATTTCCGGCCGGTCGAGAAGCAGGACTTCAAGGACGAGCGCAATCGCGTGGCGATCATGCGCAAGTACGTGCCGCAGGTGCTTTCGGAGGAGGAATTCCGGCGGTACGTCGCGTTGACCGAAGAACGCGACCGGCTGCGGCGCAACCCTCCGAAGCCGTTGATGGAGGTTTTGTGCGTCAAGGAAGTCGGCCCGAAACCGCGTGAGACGTTCGTTCTCCAGCGCGGGAATCCGCATGCGCCGGGCGAGAAAGTCGAGCCGGGGTTCATTTCGTGTCTGAACCCTCCGGAGCCACGGATCGTTCCCCCGGCGCACGGGGAGTCGTGCGGCCGGCGGCTGGCGCTGGCCCAATGGATCGCCAGTGAAAAGAATCCGCTGACGGCGCGGGTGATGGCGAACCGAATCTGGCAGTATCACTTCGGCCGCGGAATCGTCCGCACGCCGAACAACTTCGGTGCGGCGTCGATTCCGCCGACGCATCCGGAATTGCTGGACTGGCTGGCCGCGGAGCTGATCGCATCGGGTTGGCGGCTGAAACCGCTTCACCGGTTGATCATGAAGTCGCACGTGTATCATCTGGCGTCCACACCCGACCGGGAGGCGGTGGAGAAGGACCCTCAGAACGACCTGTTCTCGCACTTCGACGTGCGGCGGCTGACGGCCGAAGAGATTCGTGATTCGATCCTTTGCGTCAATCGGACCATCGACCTGCAGGTGGGCGGGCCGAGCATCTACACGACGATCCCGCGAGAGGTGCTTCAGGGACAGTCGCGTCCGGGTGCGGGCTGGCCGACATCGCCGAAGGAAAAGCAGCGACGGCGGAGTGTGTACATTTTCGTCAAACGTTCGTTGCGGCCGCCGATCTTGGAGGTTTTCGATGCGGCGGACACGGACTTCACCTGTCCCGTGCGGTTCGAGACGACGCAGCCTTCCCAGCCGCTGATGCTGATCAACAGCGAATTCATCAATGAACAGGCCCGGCTGTTTGCCGAAGACCTGGAAAAGGCGTATCCGGACGACCTGGCAGCGCAGGTCGAGGAAGCTTTGTGGCGAGTCTTCCAGCGGCCGCCGAGCAAGGGCGAAATCGAGCGCGGGTTGCGGTTCGTTCGCGGGCTGCGGCAGGACGGCGCCGACGTTCGGACGGCCCGGAAGTACTTCTGCCTGATGTGTCTGAACCTGAACGAGTTCTTGTACGTGGATTGATGCGGCCGCCGATCGGCCCTGTCAGCGGACGTGAGTGGAGAGTGCGACGATGTTTCGAGGTGCGACACACACCACCGGCAGGAACTTCTGCGGGCGGACGCGGCGGGAATTCCTGTGGGAAACGGGGGCCGGTTTCACGGGCGTCGCTCTGGCGGGGCTGCTGGACGATGCCTTTTTCCGCACGCAGACCGTCAAGGCCGACGGAGTGACTCCGTATGCCAACCCATTGGCTCCGCGCCGGCCGCACTTCGAGCCGAAGGCCCGGTCGGTCATCTTTCTGTACATGTACGGAGGTCCCAGCCACATCGACACGTTCGATTACAAGCCGGCCATGAAGGGCATGGACGGCAAGACGGTCAAGGTGAAAACCTTCGGCCGTGGCGGACACCGCAATCAGGGGCGGATCGTCGAGCCACGCTGGCGGTTCCGGCAGTATGGCGAATGCGGCAAGTGGGTTTCGGATCTGTTCCCCAATCTGGCCCGGCATGTCGACGACATCGGCTTCATCCATTCCATGACGGCCGATTCGCCGATCCACGGCTCGGCCATGTTGATGATGAACACCGGCCGCATCCTCAGCGGGCATCCGTGTCTGGGGTCGTGGGTGAACTACGGTCTGGGCACGCTGAACGAAAACCTGCCCGGTTTCGTGGTGATGCTGGATCATCGGGGCGGACCGATCAGCGGCGCGAAGAACTGGAGCAGCGGCTACATGCCGGCCTGTTACCAGGCGACGGTGATGCGTTCCCAGGGCGTGCCGATTCTGAATCTGAACCGGCCGGCGGACATGTCGGATCGCATGCAGCAGCGGCTGTTGCACACGCTGCGCGAGTACAACGAAGAGCATCTGGCGCGGCATGGCGGGAACAGCACGCTGGCGTCGCGAATCGCCAGCTATGAGCTGGCGTACCGCATGCAGGCGGCGACACCGGAAGCGGTCGATCTGAGCCAGGAAACGCAGGCCACGCAAAAGCTGTACGGGCTGGATCGTCCGCAGACGGCGTATTTCGGCCGGCAATGCCTGCTCGCGCGACGGTTGGTCGAGCGCGGAGTGCGGTTCATCCAGATTTATTCGGGTGGCAACCACAACGATGCCAACTGGGATGCCCACGGCGACCTGGTGAAAAATCACGAGCTGCATGCCGGCGAAACCGATCTGCCGATCGCCGGCTTGTTGACGGATCTGAAGCAGCGCGGATTGCTGGATGAGACGCTGATCATCTGGGGGGGAGAATTCGGTCGACAGCCGGTTGCGGAGTATGCCAAGGGAACCGGACGGGATCACAACAGCTATGGCTTCACGATGTGGCTCGCCGGCGGGGGCATCAAGGGAGGCACCAGTGTGGGCCGCACCGACGAGCTGGGGTCGGCCGCCGTCGAGGACGTGATGCACGTGAAGCATCTGCACGCGACGGTGCTGTATCTGCTGGGTTTGGATCCGAATCGGCTCAGCTACTTCTTCGACGGACTGGACCAGAAGCTGGTGGGGGTCGAAGGGGCCTCGCCGATCTGGAAACTGATCGCCTGATTCGTTGCCGTTTCGGCTGGCATCAACGGCGATTGATGTGTTAGGCTGGATGGACTCCGGCGCGAAACGACGCAGGCGTCGGTTTGCGAGGTTCACGGGAATCTTCACCGTTCGACGGGAGCCGTTGCGATGCTGACGCTGTACGACACTCGTGGCACCCGGCGGAGCTTTCTCCGCGTCGGCGGTCTGACGTTGGGGGGGTTGAGTCTGCTGGACTGGCTGTCGGTACGGGCCGAAGCCGCTTCGGTACGTGAAGCGGTGACGGACAAGTCGGTGGTGTTCCTGTTCATGCACGGCGGTCCGTCGCAGGTCGAAACGTTCGATCCGAAGATGACGGCGCCGAGCAACATCCGCAGCGCCACCGGCGAGGTTGCCACACGGATTCCCGGGATCACCTTCGGTGGCACGTTTCCGCGACTGGCGGCAATGGCCGACCGGGTGAGCGTGGTGCGATCGTTCGTCACCGGTGACGGGCGGCACGATATCAAGCCGATCGTCTGCAAGGACACGCTGAATGCGAATCTCGGCAGCGTGTATGCGCGGGTCGTGGGTGCGAATCATCCGGTCACGGGCATGCCCACAACCGCTGCGCTGTTTCCGCAGGCGGTCGATCCCACCACCCGGCCGACGACGATGCAGTTCGGCAAGTTCACGGCGACGGGGAGCTTGGGAGCCGTCTATGCGCCGTTCGTGCCGGGGGCGGGCGGCGACCTTCAGCAGGACATGAAGCTCAAGCTGCCGATGAACCGGCTGGACGACCGTCGCCGGCTGCTGGCGACGCTGGATCGGCTGCGTGCGGCACTGGATCGCAGCGGAGCGTGGGAAGGCTTCGACCGGTTGCGCGAACAGGCGTTCGACACGATTCTGGCGGGAGTCGCGGACGCCTTCGATCTGTCCAAGGAGCCGGAATCGGTGTTGCGGCGGTACGATACCGCTCCGCTGTGGCCGCCCGATCAGATCAGCAAGCGGTGGAACAATTACAACAACTACGTGGACAACGCGAAGTCCTTGGGGAAGCTGTTGCTGCTGGCCCGGCGGTTGTGCGAGCGCGGCTGCCGATTCGTGACGATCACGACCAACTTCGTGTGGGACATGCATGCCGACCAGAACAACGCCGGCGTCGAGGAAGGCATGCGGTACATGGGCGAGCCGTTCGACTGGGCCGTGTCGGCGTTTCTGGAAGACCTCGAAGCGCGTGGGCTGAGCGACGACATTCTATTGGTCTGCTGCGGCGAAATGGGCCGCACGCCGAAGATCAACAACCGGGGAGGTCGCGACCACTGGGGCAATCTGGCTCCATTGCTGCTGGCCGGCGGTGGTTTGAAGATGGGCCGGGTGATCGGCCAGTCTTCGCGCGATGCGGGTGAGCCGGCTTCCGAGCCTTATCGGATACCGAATCTGGTCTCGACGATTCTGCACACGCTGTTCGACGTGGGGCGTCTGCGGCTGGTGCCGCGGGTGCCGAACGAGATCCTGCGTCTGGCGTCCGCCGCGGAGCCGATCGACGGTCTGGTGTGAACGCCCCGGGAGCTGCGGGGGTTGAGCGTGCCGCGTGCGGTTTCACAGGTGGCCGCCGCGGAGGATCTGTTCGAGTTCTCCCGGCGTGAACCGTCGCTGGAGGCGGGCGCCCATTTGGGCAACGATGCGGGCGGCCGCGTGCGAGGCGAGCCGTCCGGCGGCGTGCCGGGTGAAGCCGTGCGTGATGCCGTACAAAAGTCCCGCCGCGTACATGTCTCCGGCGCCCGTGGTGTCGACGGCGTCGACCTCCACCGCTTCGATCGGGATCGCCCGACCTTCGTCCATGATGATCGAACCGTTCGGGCCCAGCGTAAGGGCCACGTGCGGCGCGTGCCGGTGGATCACGTGTGCGCATTCGATCGGATCGTCGCATCCGGTCAGGGCGCGGGCTTCCTGTTCGTTGCAGAACAGCAGGTCGACCGGTCCGCGGATCAGCTCCCAGAATTCGTCCCGGTACAGGTCGATCAGAAAGGGATCGGAGACGGTGAAGGCCACGCGCACGCCTTCGTTCTTTGCGTATTCGATCGCTTTCAGCGCGGCGGCCCGCGGGGCGTCTTCGGTGAACAGGTATCCTTCGATGTACACGAATTGCGAGCGGCGGACTTCGTTCGGGTCGATGTCCTCCGGTGCCAGCGTGCTGGAGACGCCCAGGTGCGTGAGCATGGTACGTTGGGCGTCCTGAGTGATCAGCACGACGCAGGTTCCGGTGTGGCCGGCGGGGGCCGGCGGCACTTCGATCACCACGCCCATCTGCCGCATGTCCTGCAGGCAGAAGGTGCCCAGCTCATCGGCCGCCACCTTGCCCGCGTATGCGGCGCGACCACCGAAATCCGCGACTCCGATCACGGTGTTCGCAGCCGAACCGCCGGCGCAGCGGTAAGTGGGAAGATCGGCCAGTCGCCTGAGCACATCCCGTTGGGTGCCTTCGTCCACCAGTGTCATCACGCCCTTGGCAAAGCCCAGTTCATCGAGGACTTCGTCCGGCACGCGGACCTGGATGTCGACCAGAGCGTTTCCGACGCCGTAAACGTCGTAGTGCATGACAGTAGTTCCCTGAGTTTGATGTGCGGAGGGCGAATGCACGGGCCCGTCCGAAGCGTCGGGCTTGGGAGTTCGTTTGGGGAGGCGGCCCCCGAACCCCGGGTGTCGCTCCCGGCGGACGACGGTCTGGCGGGTGCGGCGTTGGTCGCGACGGCGCGCGTCGATATAGTGCCCGCGGAGGGTGCCGGTGGGGGAAGTTGCCGGGCGCTGTCCGGTTGAGCGAAGGATTCTGCAGCGGTTGGCGTGATTTTGCAAAAGAGCCGCGATGTCCGGAATGCCGAACGATCGGAATGAGCTTGAGCACACCGAGCGTCTCGATCGCCGGCAGCGGGAACTGCTGGAGCTGTTGCACGGGTTCCGGCGGGTGATCGTCGCGCTGTCGGGGGGGGGCGATTCGGCGGTGGTTGCGATGGCGGCGCGGCTGGCATGCGGCGACGACGCGTGGGCGGTGACGGCGGTGAGCCCCGGTCTGGCCGAACAGGAGCGCCGCGCGGCGGAAGCCGTTGCAAGACGGATCGGGATCCGGCACCTGTGGTTGAACACGGGGGAGCACACGCGCGACGGGTATCGCCGAAACGCCCCCGACCGGTGCTTTTTCTGCAAGGACACACTGTATGCGACCATCGCCGAACGGGTCCTGCCGGAGCTGCCCGGAGCGACGATCTGCAACGGCGCGAACGCCGACGATGTGGGGGACTGGCGTCCGGGGATGCGGGCGGGCGCGCTGCACGGTGTGCGTAGCCCCTTGCTGGAGCTGGGAATCGGCAAGGCCGAGGTTCGTGCGCTGGCGCGGGAATGGGAGCTGCCGATCTGGGACAAGCCGGCCAGCCCGTGTCTGGCCAGTCGTGTGGCGTACGGGGTCGAGGTGACTCCGGACCGGCTGCGGCGGATCGAGCGGGCCGAGGCGTTTCTGCGGGAGCAATTCGGATTGCGGGACCTCCGCGTGCGGTGTGAAGCGGGTGAACTGGCTCGGATCGAAGTGCCGCCGGCGGACATTCCGCGACTGGCCGATCCTGCCGCGGCCGCGCGGATTGCGGCCCGGTTGCGCGAACTGGGATTTCGCTGCGTCACGCTGGATCTGGAGGGGCTGCGATCGGGCAACCTGAACGCACTGATTCCGCTGGCGTTGCCGGTGACGCCGGGAAAGACGCTCCCGGACGGCGAATGACGGGGGCCTTGCCGTGCCGGCGTGGTCGATGCCGTCTGCCGGGCGGTCGGGGCGGTCCGGTGGACGCTTCGGAGTGTGGCGGCGGTGGCTTCGGCGGCTCGCCGGTGGCCTCGGCGGCCGGTGCGGGGTTTCAGAGAATCTGGCGGATGTCCCGGGGAGCGATCAGGCGCGTACCGCGGGTGCGCTCGACGTTGCAGGCGTTCAGCCAGCGTTGTCGCAGTTCGTCTTCCAGGGATTCGGTGATCTGTCCGGTGCGGAGATCGGCGATTTTTCCGCCCGCCCGGTGTTCATGTCCGCCGCTGTGGCCGAGACCGCGGAGCGTTTCGGCGGCCAGTCGGGCGGCGGAACGTGTTCCGGGTTTGGTACGGATGGAGACCAGCGCGTCGGCTTCCCACGCTCCGGCGCACAGTGCGTACGCCACGTCCTTGCAGCGAATGATCAGGTCGGCCACTTCACCGACGACTTCTGGTCCGGAGACCTTGGGCAGGAGGCAGAACGCGGCGCCGTCATAGAGGAACGTGTTCTGCAACGCCAGGACGAGATCGGTGAAGTATTCGCGGGGCAGGGGGGCGTTCTGGATTTCGGCCAGCCAGTCGGGGTTCGCAAAGCCGGTCAGCCAGCGGAGGGCGCGGCGGTCGGTCTGCGAGTGTGACGTTTCGAACCCGGCGGTCTCGGTGTGGATGCCGTACATCAGTGCCGTCGCCAGCCGGGTGCTGGGGAAGATGTTCTGTTCCCGCAGGTACTGCGTGGCGATGGACGCGCAGGCCGCGACGCTGGGCCGGATGTCCTTGAAACGCGTGGCGCACTTGCCCGTCTGCTGATGGTGGTCGATCACCGCGACGATGTCGGCGTTGCTGTGAAACAGCAGGTGATTGCTGCCGTTGACGCCGCAGTCCACGAGGATCACGGCCGTATCACCGGACGGTTCGAACGAATCGACCAGCTCCAGCGGTGGGTCGAGCAGTTCCATCATCTGACGGTTTTCGGCCCGCAATACTTCACCGCCGGCAAGGAACCGTGGTCGCCGTCCGGCCCGTTCGCGGAGCAGCGTGGCGATCGCCCAGCCGGAGGAAATCGCGTCCGGATCGGGGTTGTCGTGGGTGACGATGACCAGCCGCGGGCACTCGGCCACCGTCTCCAGCAGTCGTTCGGAACGCAACAGATGTTTCCGCGACACTCCTGTGCACCTCGTCACTGGTCGCCGGGCGTAGCCGGCGACGGAGTCATGCTGCGGCGTCGACGCATCAGGAACGATCGGCTCGCGTACGAAGGGAACCGACGCGCCCGAATCGAAGAACCTTCGTTTATACTCACTGCGGGTCTGCGCCGCACCCGGACGAACGGAACCATGCGGCGTCCGTCGATCGAAACGCATCCGGGATACGCGGTTGTGGCAGATCCGGATTGCCTGGTGCGGTGGCCGGGGTTCGCTTGGCCCGGCGTTTGTGCGGACGGTCGGCGACAGGTTGCCGGATGGTGGTGGAAGGAACGATGAGGAGCTGAACGATGCGGCGCGGATGGTGCTGGCTTTTGACGGCGATCGGGGTTGCCGGAGTGGGCTGGAGTGCGGGGGCGCTCGCACCGGGCGGGACCGGGTTCGACCCGGCGTCCGGCGTCTCGGTCGGCATCCCGGCGGGTGGGGGAACCGGCAGCGTGGGGCCGGGACCGTCGGAACGGCCGACGTTGGGCGGTTCCGGGCGTGTTTTTCGGTTGGCCGGGACCGCAGGTCCACAAATCAGGGAGGCCGCGGAAAGTTTCGCAGCGCCGGTGAAGGCCGCGCGGGCGGAGAAGACACGGGAGTTTCGCGAGTCGGTCCGGAGCGTCGCTGCGGCGATGGCGCAGCCGGAGCGCGAGAGCTGGATCAAGATCACCTTCGGCCTGGACGGAAAGGTGGCCGCTTGGGACGGCACTCTGCGTGCCGAAGGCGTGTCGGTCGTGGAGATGCGGCCCTGGAGCTTCGAGCGGCGCGACCGATTCGATCCGACTTCGCAAAAGTGGTTCTGCTCGACGGTCGTGCTGAAGGGACGTTCGGCCAGCAGCTTCGCCGAGCCGCAGCGCGGGGTGCTGGTACGTCTGCGGAGTGCCGCCGGCGGCGGACGGCTGATCGTGACCACCCGGCAGGGACGTTTCGAGGTCGCGTTGAAGGAGCTTCGGGTCGGCACTCCGGTCGGGTATCTGGACGGGCGTGCTTCGGCGGAACGGTTGGGGTCTTCGGCGGCGTTTCCGCCGGCGGTGGGCACACGCGTCGTGCCCGAGGGCGTGCGGATACCGGAAGGCGAGGACGATTTTCCGGCCACGGCGGTCGATGTGTCCGGCGCAGCCTGGGTCGCGTGGATCCGCTACGACGACGCGAACAAGCGGGATCACTTGTTGCTCGCCCGCTGCGCCGTGGCGGGCAGTGATCCCGGCGTGATCGTGCGGCAGATCGAAACGGCGTCGGAACAGGCGTTTCCGGTGCTCGTTGCGGAGCCGACCGGCGGAGTGCGGTTGTTCTGGGCGGCTCCGACCGGTTCGGACGGCGATTGGGAAATCTTCACGGCGGTGGCGGAGGCGAAAGGGGCCGGGGAGATTTCCGTGGAGCCGGTTCAGCAGCTGACGCACGCGCGGGGCAGCGACATCCACCTGGCGGGTGCGCTCGGCCCGGACGGATCGGTCTGGCTGGTGTGGCAGGGCTTTCGCGGGCCGCAGAGTGACGTGTTTGCGATGCGGCGAGGCAAGGGGGGATGGTCGGAGCCCGTGCGTCTGGGCCATGCGCAGGCCGACGACTGGGAGCCCGCCGTCAGCGTGGCTCCGGACGGCACCGCATGGGTCGCGTACGACTCGTACGTCAATGGCAACTACGACGTGTTCGTGCAGCGTGTGTCCGTGGATGTGGCCGGCGGGCTTTCGGTTTCGCCGCCGCAAGTGGTTTTCGGTTCGGCGGACTTCGAGGCGCACGCCAGTGTCGATGCTTCGGACGGCCGGACGGTGTGGGTGGCATGCGATGCGGGGGGGCCGAACTGGGGCAAAGACTTCACCCGTGACGAGACGCAGTTTCATGGGCATTACGGCGAGACGCTGCACGGTTCGCGGCGGCTGCGATTGCGGGCACTGCGGCAAGGGCGTCTGTTCGAACCGGCGGTCGCGGTGCCGCAACGTTTGAACCGGCTGCATCCACGCAGGATCCAGCACAGTGACACCGACGAATACAGGCGGTTCTACGAGCTGCCTCAGTTGGCTCGCGACGGTCGAGGACGTCTCTGGCTATTGTTCCGGCTGAACCGGCAGGGCTATGCCGGACATCCGCGACAGGGGGTCCATTGGGAAATTTACGCGACGACGTTCGCGGGGGATCATTGGATCGAGCCGGTGCTGCTGGCGCTCAGCGACGGCCGGCAGAACCAGAAGGCGGGCGCGGCGGCATGGGGGGACGGGCTGCTGTTGGCGTGGTCGACGGGCGACCATCTGCGCGACGAACCGCAGCGGCTCCGGGTGGGACGTCTCGGTGCGGATGCATCGATCCGCGGGATCGCATCGGTGCCGCTGGAGCCGGTTGGTGAAGATCGGGCCGTGACGCCGCCGGAGCCGGAAGTTCGCAGTTGGCCGATGGTTGCGGGCGGAGGGCGTTACGAGGTGTTTTTCGGCGATCTGCACCGGCACACCAGCATCAGCCTGTGCTTCCCGACGGCCGACGGCTGTCTGGTCGACGCCTACCGCTACGCCCTGGACGCGGCGCGGCTGGATTTTCTGGGCATCACGGATCACACGCGGGACACCGATCCCTATCCGTGGTGGCGCTCCCAGAAGGCGGCGGACTGGTTCAATGTGGAAGGCCGGCTGGCGACGCTGTACTCGTATGAACGCAGCAACGGGACGGTCAACGGAGGACACCGCAACGTGTTCTTCATCGAGCGGGGGCGACCGGTCTTGCGGAGTGACGCGCATTACGGGGCGGTCGGGGTGCGCCCGCCCCGTCCTACAGCCCCGGACGTTTCGCTGTATCCCGATCTGCGGCGGCTGGGTGGTCTGACCGCCGCACACACACCGGGATACAGTGCCCGGCAGATGCGCGGAACATGGACGTACCACGATCCGCAGGTGGAACCGTTTGCGGAGATCATCCAGACGTTTCGCCGGGACTACCTTCGCCCCGGACAGCCTGAATGGCCCGATGCACGTGTTCGCGGCAACCTTCCGGAAGAGGCATCGGTGTGGTTCGCGTTGGCGCGCGGTTACAAGCTGGGTTTCGTTGCTTCCAGCGACCATCACGCCACGCACACGTCGTATGCCTGCGTGTGGGCGACGGAATGTTCGCGCGCGGCGGTTTTCGAAGCCCTGCGCGCTCGCCGGACCTACGCCGCCACCGACAAGATTCTGCTCGAATTCCGGTTGGGAGATCACGTGCTGGGCGAGACCGTCCGCTGGCCCACCGACCGACCGCCGACCTTCGACATTCACGTGCGGGGGACCGGACCGCTGGCCGACGTGCAGCTGGTTCGCAATCGTGAAGTGATCTGGCGGACCGAGCCGGGCGGTCGCGAGCTACGGACGGTGGTCCGCGATACGGACCGTCCGGCGGGACCGGCGTTCTACTACGTTCGGATCCTGCAGAAGGACAACAACATGGCGTGGTCCTCGCCGATCTGGCTGGAGTGAGCCGGTCTGTTGGGAGGCCGGCCGTCTGCGTCGGCGTGCCTGGGCCACGCGGTTCGCCGGGTGGGTCCTATTTCAGCCGCGAAACCGATGCTGCGGAACCTGGAGAAAGCGATTGTGGAGGTGGAGGAATGCAAACGCTGCGCGGAATGATTTCACTGCTGGGACGGTTGCTGATTTCGGCGATCTTTCTGACCAGCGCGGTGACGCACAAGATTCCACACTTCGAGCAAGTGGCGCAGCTGATGGAGAGTGAAGGCGTCCCAATGCCCAAGATCGCACTGGCGGGGGCCATCGCCTTCCTGGTCCTCGGTAGCCTGTCGCTGATCGTGGGTTTCAAGGCCCGCATCGGCGCGCTGTTGCTTCTGGTGTTCCTGATCCTGGCGACGTACTACTTCCACGATTTCTGGACGATGTCCGGCGACGAGCGACAGCAGCAGATGATCCACTTCATGAAGAACCTGGCTCTGATGGGGACGATGCTGTTGATCATCGCCAATGGTCCCGGCGGCTGGAGCCTGGATGCAAGGAAGCATTCGTCCGGGTGAATCGGACGGTGGGGCAGGGGTTCGAACGACAGGACGCCGAGCGGCAATCGTGGCAGGGGGAGCTCGGTTCTGCACCGAACCGGTTTGGAGGGCTTGCGCGGCGGTCGCAGCCGGGTCGAGGGTCAGGGGGTCTGGGCGCGTGCGTCGTTGGGAGTCAGGACGTAGACGGCGAGGTCGTCGAACTGGACTTCACCGGTGCCCCACAGGCGGAACGTCAGGCGGAAGTCGGTGTCCTGTGCCGCTTCGCGGATCAGTTGCAAGGGCTGCCAGTCGGCGGGGCGATGAAAGCGGATCGCCAGCGAGGCCGGCGCGAGGCTGTCGGTCACCTCGGCGCCACGGCGATCGCCGTTGATGGACCGGACGACGCGAACTTTCCCCGTGACGACGACGACCTGGCCGCTGCGGACGGGAATCGGCGGTGTGCGGACCAGAACCGACGGGCTTTCACGAGATTCGGTGTCCGCGTTCACCGAAGGGACGCTCCACAATCGCAGCGCATAGTTCGTTGCACCCACACGGATCAGTTCCGCGGCGCTGGTGATCGTGTCGTCATCGGTGCGGCGGTGTTCCCAGCCGGCTTCGATCATCCGTTGTGGCTGCGGAGGATCGAAGGTGCCGAACGGCAGCCGGTTGTCCAATGCGTCCCACGGTGTTCGTCCGAGTCGCGCCAGCAGCCGCGCGTGTTCCGGGAGGGTATGGAAGCAGACGGAATAGGGACTGCTGGCGGGATTGGCCAGTGATCGCACGGCGTCTTCCCAGTGGGCTCGCTGAAGGATGCGAAGCGTTTGCAGGGCCGCCGCCGCGGCGCGGGACGCCTGGTCCCAGAACAACGGTGACGCGGCGCGGGGCGTGCGTGTCCCGTCCCCTCCGGCCGCGGCGGTTCGAACGGCCTCGGCGGCCCGCTGCAGGGATTCATCGGCACGCAGGAGAATCTGGGGGGCATCCGGTTGCGACAGCCCCTGGCGGCTCAGGAGCGAGTCGGTCTCGCCGACGCGTTGCCGTCGCAAGGTCGCCAGCCGCACCATGGCCCGTGCCGCATCCGCTCGGATGGCTGCAACGTGGTTCCGCAATCGGGTCACTGCGTCGCGATCGGCCGTCACCACCAGCAGGGCACCCTGGTCGAGGATTGGAATGGTGATTTCCGCGCCCCCGGCGACGCGGCGCCTGGGCACGGTGACCAGGCGGGTGGGCGAAACCTGCCAGACCACCGCATCGTCGGCGACACCCGGCACGACGAACCGGACGTTGCGCAAAGCCATCGGGCCGGGGGCATACTGCGCCTGCGGCTCGTACCAGACGGGGATCAGGAGCAGTCCGCGCGGCGAGCGGATCACACCGCAGCGAATCTGTTCGGCGGCGCGCCGGGCGCGGTCGGCGTCCCCGCGGAGCAGTCTCAACCGTATCAGTTGTTCTTTCAGAGCCTCCCGGGAAGTGAGGAATCCGAGCCGGACGGCGGTCGCCGGCCGCGTCGACTGGGGAGGTTGCGGTTGCAGCACGTCGGCCAACGTCCCGCCCGCCACGAACGGCTCGATCAACTCCAACTCATAGTTCAGCAGCCGAATGGTCAGGGCCTGTTCTTCATTGAGAGGATTTGCGTCGTCCAAGGGACGCGACGTCCAGAATCCGATACCCCGGAACCCTGCGGCCAACGCGGCGTAGACCTGCAGGCGGATCTGCTCGGGTTCCACGATCGGTTTCCGTCTCGCCACGTCCGGCGCGCGATTCGGTGAAGCGTCCGTCTGAACCCAGGTCCATAGAAAACTGCCCGGAAGCGCGCGTTGCCGCTGCCGGTTCAGCCATTCGGCATACTCGGCGAACGTGGTCGGTGAGTGCACGACCGGCAGCGTGCACGCGGTGAGCGACAGGTGCCGGGTGTAGCGTCGCACCGAGCCGGAGACGTCGGCGGCGACGGGCCGGCGCAGTTGCCGGTCCGCGCTGCGAACGGCGTCGATCCATTCGGTGACCGCGTCGGCGTCGCGATCGGTCAGCCGGGTCCCGAAGTACCAGCAGGCGATCGGTGAAGACTCCCGGCCGAACGGTGCCATGCCGAGCATCCTTCCGTCGCGTGTCCTGCGCGGTTCCGGCGGAATCGCCATCACCCACAGACCCGCTTCACGCAGCGCGAACAGCCGTTCCACTGGAGTCCGTGGCCCCACGAGCACCATGTTCGCACCCAATGCCGCGAACCGCTCGACCGGCTCGCCGTGGTCGACCAGTACGCGGGGAACCACCGGCCGCCGGTCGATCAGCAACCGGTCCAGGTGGAAGCGGATGGGAAAATCGATCGCGGCTCCGGTCTGCGGGGCCGCATCCGGAGCTGCGGCGGGCACCAGCCCATCCACGACGAGATCGTCCAGATTCCAGCGTGTCTGCGGGGCGAACGCCTGGCCCGTCAGCACCACCGCTGCCACGTAGGCATCCGTTTCGTCGGGACGCATCGGCCGTAGGCGAGCACGGAGTTTGACCAGCTCGTCCGCCAGAAGTGCGGGATCCATCCGGACGGTCAGACGTTGCCATTTTCCTGCTGTGACATACTGCTCACCGCGGACGAGCACGGCCGCGGGTTCGTCCGTGGCCGGATCCGTCTGGTGCGGGAACACGATGCGCAGCGCGATCTGCAGTCCGGGCCGATCGCCCAGCACCCACACCGAGGCTCGCAGGTCTTCGATCACCCGTGCGGGAGGGAGTTCGTGTTGCAATTGCAGTGGGGCACGGCCGACGGGGAGCTGAAAGACGAACTGCTCGGATCGATCCCCCTCGTGTGCCACCTGCCGGTCACGCGCGTGCCGCGCCAGAGAGAGGTGGTGCGGATCGAACGCGGCCGTCCAGGTGGGGGCGGGATCTTCGCAGCGGTCCCGGTAGTCGGCAGCGGGAACGTTCGGCAGGCGGAGATGGACCAGTGCCGCCATGCAGAGGCTCGCCGCGATTCGGATCGGACCGGTGAACGACCGCGAGGACCATCGTCGCCTCGAGCGCACCTCGACCGTCGGGGCACCCGGACTGCGGGGGCTGTGGTGACGGACGGGATTGCGGACGCTCGCTTCCATGCTGGCGGTCCGTCCGGAAATGCGGGGGTGTTGTCGCCGGGCAACGTCGTGGGGGTGATCGGCGGCGGCTGCGCAAGTCGCACACTGTAAATGGTTTCGGTTTGAACACCAAGGCGAATCCGATGACTCCGGGCAACATGTTCAGTGCTCCGAACACAGCGTAAATAACTGCGCAACGCTTTGTGAGGACGAGGCTTGCGTGCCGAATGGCGCTGCGGAGCGGCCACGGAACGCGGTGTGTTCGTCGATCGAACGGACTGTTGTGGGCCGGAGCGGTGATCGACCGTCCGGAGTTTCGGCATGCCGCCTGTCCGGAAGGCTCGGTTGCGTGGCCGGCGGACCGTCTGGCACACTGACTGTGAGTCGATCGTGCCGGAAATGGCGGTTCTGCCGATCGTGGCGCTCGTGTGCACGGGCGACGGCTGCTGCGACGGGGGCTGGGCCCACGACGGTCCTGCGTCGTGCCGGTCGCGGTTCGTTGGGTTGTTTGGTGAATCATCGAG
>RFHO01000370.1 GCA_003696385.1 Planctomycetota bacterium
ACATACGCGTCAAAGCGACGGCGCTGGTCCGGTGTGAAGGCTGTGTCCGCAGACAACGGCCCTTCCACGTTCCAACCGGCCGTGCGTGCAGCGGCCAGCGCCGGCTCGATCACCCGTTCTTCCTCGCCGTATCCGAACAGACCGTGCTCGCCCGCGTGTGGGTTCAGTCCGCACACCCCCAATCGCGGCGGCCGACCGCGCAACCGCTGCATGGCGTGCCCGGTCAGTTCGATGACCGTCCGGATCCGCTCGGAATCGATCGCCCGGGCCACATCGGCCAGACCGATATGCGTCGTCACCAGGCTGCACGTGATGGCTTCCGACGTCAGCATCATGCACGTTCGCTGCGCCCCGGTCCGCTCGGAAAACAGCTCCGTATGCCCCGGGTACGGCACGCCCGCCGCATGCCAAGCTTCCTTGTGAATCGGCCCGGTCACCACCGCGTCCACGACGCCACCGAGCGCCAGTTCGATCGCACGCTCGACGTACTCGAAGGACGCCCTCCCCGTTTCCGCATCGACCGCTCCGGCACGCACGCGCTCCGCGTCCGGCCCCAGGTCCACGATCAACGGCACCGTCCCCGACGTTGACCACGCCGCCGTCACAGACGCCGGATCCGCCGACCCGACGATCGGTATCGCCGCCATCGCATCTGCGATCCCCAGCCGCTCGGCAACGGCCCGCAACACCGAGCCGGAGCCGACGATCACCAGCCGGACACCGCGGTCGAGCGGCGTATCGATCAGCCGCAGACACAATTCCGGCCCGATCCCCGCCGGATCTCCCATCGTGACGGCGATTCTGGAGTGCATCGCAACCCGCCTGCCCCTTCCGCTCACCGTGTGGCGTGACTGCGCCGCGATCCCACCTCAGGTCGCGTCCGTTGCCGCGTCCGAAGACGCGCCGCTGCCCACGCACCGTGCGTTCGGAGAGCCACCCGACAGCCGGCCCGAGCGGGCACGAGTCGTTGGACGCACGACGCATCGGGGTTCGCCGCACACGGGATCTTAGCCCCGTGGAACAGCCGCCGCACGCGTGGCCGAATCGCCCGCGCGGGCGCGCCGCCTCCCCCGCACGCGCGTGGACGTCCTCAACGGCGCCGTCCGCCACGCCGTTCCGCCGCGGTACGCGGAACGTTCTCCGGCGACACACCCAGCCGAAGCAATGTGAATCGCAGAATTTCCGCCGCGGCCGGCCCGGCGACCAGCCCACCGTAGTGGACGTCCCCCACGCTCGGTTCATCCACCAGCACGAGGACGACCGCACGTGGCGCTTCCACCGGCCCCAGGCAAACGAACGAACTGACGTGCTTGCGCGACGAATACCCTCCGCCGTCCGGATCGACCTTTTGCGCCGTGCCCGATTTGCCGGCGATCCGGAATTCCGCGATTTTCGCCCGCCGGCCCGTGCCTCGAGTGACCACGTCCGCCAGCGGCCCGCGGACGAGCCAATCGGACACCGTCTCGCTCAACACGGGCGTCACAGCACCGCCGAAGGACACCCGCATCCGCCCGTCGACAGCCGCAATGATCCTCGGCACCACGCGCCGGCCCCGATTGGCCAGGGCGGCATACGCAACCGTCACCTGCAGCGGCGTCGCCGTCAGTTCCTGACCCATCGCCAGGGACGCGGCGCTGTAACGCGACCACTCCGAAACCCCGCGCAGCAAGCCCGACGCTTCCCCGGGAAGTTCGATCCCGGTTGGCCGCCCGAACCCGAATCGCGCCAGCACGCCGTGCAGTTCTTCCCGACTGAGTCGGCCGACGATCTTCGCCATCCCGATGTTGCTCGACTTGACGAGCACGTCGGTGACCGACAATGTCCCGTACGGATGGTGGTCATGCAGTACGCGGCCGCCGATCCGGTACACCCCATGCTCGCAGTCGATCGGCTCATCCGGGCGAACGCGTCCCAGCCGCACGGCCTCGGCGACCACGAACGGCTTGATCGTCGAACCCGGTTCATACCGCGACTGGATGGCGCGATTCGTCCAGCCCGCGGAACCGCGAGCCGGACGGTTCGGATCGAACGCCGGCCGATTGGCCATCGCCAACACCTCGCCGGTCGACGGCTCCAGCACGACGGCCGTGGCACTGATCGGCCGCCACTGCTCCATCACGGCGTCAAGTCGCGTTTCGGCAAACCGCTGGATCGCGGCATCGATCGTCAGTCGGACCGTGGCCCCCGGCGCTGGCTCCACGCTTGCCCGCTCATCGACCGCCACGGCTTTCCGCAACGCGTCGACCCGCAGCACGCGGCGCCCGTCCCGACCGCGCAGCAGTTCTCCGCAGCTCCTTTCGACGCCCGCCCTTCCAACGCCGTCGATGTCGCGCCAGCCCAGGACATGACAGGCCAGCGTCCCCTGCGGATACACCCGCAGGTACTCATCCCGGAACCCATACGTGCCCGGCGGCAGTCCCATCGCCTCGACACGGCGCCGTTGCTCCTCCGAGAGACGCCGCTTGACCCACAGGAATTGCTTGTCCCGGTTCCGGTCCAGCCGAGCGAACAACTCGGCCGCATCCAGATGCAGGACGCCCGCGAGTCGCCGGGCCAACTGCCAGCGATGCACGATCTGCGCCGGCACGACATACAGACTCGGCCGCACGACCGTCGTCGCCAGCAACACCTCGCCGCTGCGATCCACAATGTCCCCCGGCCGGGCGGGAAGGTGCACAGTCACCGTTTGCTGACGTTGGACCCGCTCACGCGCCGTCGGTTCGCCCGGAACGGACAGGGTCAGCACGCGCACCAGCAAGACGACCCAGGCCACCACGACCGCAGTCAACAACAACTGGATCCGCACGCAGACGGGGCGTGTCCGTGACACCGGCGTCGCACCGGGCACACCGTCACTCCCCGCGGCGGACGATGATCGAGCCACTCCGCCGGAACCATGCCCCGCATCGAACGCGGCCGTGAATCGCGGAACGTCGGGCGCCGAATCCCCGAACCGGCCGCTCGCCGCGTGGGCCATTACCGCAAGATCCGCTCCGTCGGCGTCGGCCGGTGCCGGATTACGATCGCCGGCGGCCACCGCTCGGCGCGCGTCGCTCGTGTGTGGGGGCGCGTTCGCAGCAGGAGTGCGCACCTCGCCGAACGCTTCCGACACGCCTGGCTCCCGTTGCCCCTTCACCGGAATCGCGCTGTCGCGGACGTTCGTCCCGTCGCCCGGTCGGCCGCGTGCGCTCCACTGCGGCCGGCGGAACTCGCAGCCCTCGAATCGCCGATATTCCCGTCCGCCTCGCCGCCGGAGACCACGGATCCCGCGGGCGAACTAGCTCCCTCGGCCGCGATCGCGTCCCCACGGTTGCGCGCGGCGTCGACAGAACGCGTCCGAGCAGCACGCCACAGGACCCACAACTCCTGCCGGTCCCGCTCCAACGCCTGCCGTCTTGCTTCCTGCAGCGCGGACTGCTGCCGCAATCGAGCCGTGGCATTCTGCAGCGCAGTATGAACCAGCGCCACCGCGACGACGAGAAGCAAACCGACGCAGAAGCGGAAAAACGGCGTGCCGGATGTTCCCATACCGTGTTGGTCGGCTGGCAACGGTTCAGCGGATCACACCGATCGGGAGCGCATCCGGAGGCAGGCGAAGAATCGTGCCTTCGCGCAGGTCCTGCGGTTTTTTCAGGATGTGTCGGTTCAGCCGAAGCACTTCCTCCCACCGGCGTGCCGATCCCAGGTGCCGCGCCGCAATGTCGCTCAACGTGTCCCCGGCACGAACGCGGTAGAACACCCGCCCGTCGCGAACGAACAGGCCGAACTCCGGCCGCGACGGCGCGCGTTCGGTCGCCTGTCCCGCCGATTTCCGAGGATCCGCTTCGCCCGCCGCGACCATCGACTCCAACCGCTCCAACGGCGGCGTCGCGATGCGAACGCCGGCCCGCAACCGATCCGCACGCGGAACACGCGACCGGTTCCATTCCGCCAAAGCGCGGTAGTAGCGTGACGTCCCATAGACACGCTTCGAAATCGTCCAGTACGTGTCCCCCGGACGCACCACGTATTCGCTGCCGTGCGGGCGCGAACCGCTCACCGGGCTCAGGTCGCCCCCTGACGGGTCATCGGAATCCGCCGTTCTCCCCGCGATGGTGGTCGGACGCTGCGTCGCCCACTCCCGTTCTCTCCCGGACGAAGCCTCACCGAATTCACTCCCCGATGCCGGCACGAGGCTCCCAGCGCCCCGTGCGGACATCTCCAGCGTGCGGTGCTCCATGGGGGGCTCGAGCGAGCCGGCAAGGACCGCCCCGGAAGACGGCCCCCGTCCGTCGCCTGCATCGGCCGATGGCCGACCAATCGCCGAGGCGTCACTGATCCGGGCGGCATCCGGCCGGCGGCGCACGGCGACGCGAAACCCCGCCAGTCGCGGGTCGCCGACGACGGCGTCTTCCGCGAGGCGCCGCCTGTCCGCTGCGTTGTCCAGTGCGTCCCTCCGGAGAGTGACTCCGACGGCGGCGGAC
>RFHO01000371.1 GCA_003696385.1 Planctomycetota bacterium
CATATCTGCGGACCGGCCACTGGGATACCGACGCGACCAGCGTCTGGACGAACGTCGCCCAACGGCTGATCCAGATTCACCTGTGCGTGGTCTACCTGTTCGCGGGTCTGTCGAAACTGCAGGGCGCGGCGTGGTGGAACGGCACGGCGTTCTGGGGTGCGATCGCGAACGCCGAATATCAGACCGCCGATCTGACCGCACTGGCCGCGTGGCCCGCGGTGGTCAACCTGTGCACGCACGGGATCGTGGCCTTCGAGCTGAGCTACTGCGTGATGATCTGGAACCGGTGGTGGCGGCCGTGGTGGCTGGCGGCGGCCGGCCTGCTGCATTTGGGCATCGGAATCTGCCTGGGTATGATGACCTTCGGGCTGGTGATGATCGCGGCCAATCTGGCCTTTGTGCCCTGCGAGCGACTGTCCATCGTGCGGGTTCGGTCGGCCGCCTGAAGACACGTCCGGAGAGGGGCGGCCGCTGCGCGGGGCGTTCGCCGGCCAGGCGAACGACACGAACCTCCCGATTTCCCTCGGCGCCTGCGTGGAGCCCCCACAGCGGTACGACGCCGTGTGAGGAACGCGTTGCGATGCCGTTGATCGAACCCAGGCTGGCGGATGTTCTTTCCGGAGCGGACCCCAACTCGCCCAACGACGTCGGCGAAGTGCTGCTGCGTCTGCTGCGTTTCGCGCAGCAGCAGGGAGCCACCGACCTGCATTTCCGACCGCAGCCGGACGGCCTGCTGGTGTCCTGGCGTCGGGACGGCGTGGCGCAGCCACTGGCACGGTTCTCCGCGGAAGTCGCCGCGAACTACGTCGGTCGCCTGAAGGTGATGAGTGGCCTGCTGACCTACCGCGTGGAGATTCCCCAGGAAGGTCGGTTGCGGGCGGAATTTCTGCAGGACGGCGTCGAAGTGCGGGTGGCCACGTTTCCGACGATCCACGGAGAACGCGCCGTCGTCCGTCTGTTTGTCGCTTCCGGCCGGTACCTGCATCTGGAAGACCTCGGATTGCCGCAGGACGAACGCGAAGCTCTGCAGAACATGCTGTGGGAAACCGGCGGGCTGGTCTTGATCAGCGGACCGGCGGGCTCGGGCAAGACGACGACCGCGTACGCCTGTCTGCGGTACCTGCTGCGGCACTTCGCCGAAGAGAAGATCCTGTTGACACTGGAAGATCCGGTCGAAGCGGTTCTGCCGTCGGTCGGACAGTCGGAAGTGCGTCCCTCGGCCGGCTTCGATTACGTCACCGGGCTGAAGTCGCTGCTCCGCCATGACCCGGACGTGCTGATGGTCGGCGAGATCCGTGACCGCGGGACCGCCGAAATCGTCTTTCAGGCGGCGCTGACCGGTCATCTGGTGGTCTCGACGTTTCATGCCGGGAGCGTCGGCGAATCGGTCAGCCGGCTGCTCGATCTGGGCATCGAACCGTTCGTGCTGCAAAGCGGCCTTTTGGGCGTTCTGTCGCAGCGACTCGTGCGGCGGCTGTGCCCCGACTGCCGCCGGCCGGCCGAACAGGATGCTCTTGGACTGCCGGTTGCGGGCCATTTCGTCGCCGCAGGCTGTGCGGCCTGCCGGCAGACCGGCTACCGCGACCGGGTCCTGCTGATCGAACTGCTGGACACGAACTTGCCGGGCTTCGATAGACACGTGCTGACCCGGGCCGACGCGCGGGCCATCGAATCGGCCGCAGCAGCAGCCGGTATGACGACGCGCTGGGACCGAGCCGTCGAGCTGGTGGAGTCCGGTGTGACCTCGGCCGTCGAAATCCGCCGCGTGCTGGGTTTTCGCTGATACCCCACGCCTACGGTGCCGCCGCGCAACGTACACCAGGCCGCTTGCGTTCGCTGGACGCGGCACGGATACTCCCCGATACCGCCGCGGCCGGCGATCCGAAGACCATCCGCCGAGCCTGCTGCGCGGCCGACACGCGGCAGCGGTGTCGCTCCGCCCGCCTGATGATTTTTCTTCAGAGGAGACCTCCGTGCACAGCAGCCACTTCCCCAACCAAACGTGCACACACAGGCGTCGCCGGCTGGTGAAGCTCGTCATCGCGACCGTCTGCGCGGTCGCTTCGGCCCGGGCAGTGACCGGTCCCGTCGTTCTCCGCGCCGAGGGCCGCAGCTCGGCTGAACACAACACATTGAGCGCATACGAAAAGCGGGCCGCATGGGAGCTGTTGTTCGACGGCAAGACGACCAGGGGTTGGCGAAACTATCGAAGCAAGACGATCAGCGACGGATGGCAGGTGATCGATGGAGCGCTGACGCGCGTCAAGAACGGCGCAGGGGACATCGTCACGGAGCGCAAGTTTCTGTGGTTCGAGCTGCGGCTGGAATACCGCATTTCCCGCGGCGGCAACAGCGGCGTGATGTTTCACGTGGCCGAAACCGCCGACCGCCCATGGCAGACCGGCCCGGAGATCCAGATTCAGGACAACGAGCACGGCCACGATCCGCAGAAAGCCGGCTGGCTGTACCAGCTCTATCCCGCCAACGTGGACGCGACGCGGCCCGCCGGGCAGTGGAACGAACTGTACGTCCGCATTGCACCGGACCTGTGCGAGATCAACATGAACGGGATCCGCTATGCTCGCTTTCAGATCGGCAGCGAAGACTGGAAACGGCGGGTGGCCAAGAGCAAATTCGCCCGGTATCCCGACTTCGGCAAGCCGCGGCGAGGACACATCTGTCTGCAGGATCACGGCAACGAGGTCGCCTTCCGCAACATCAAGATCCGCGAACTGACACCGGGCCGCCCCGTCCCCGATCCGAGCGACGGGACGCTGCCCCTGCGTGCCGTTCCTGCCTTTCCCAAGCTGAAATGGGCCGGCTGGGCCCCCGTCGACGAACGCGGCAAGTCCGTTCCGCTGCGGCCGATCGTGCTCACCCACGCGGGCGACGGCAGTGGCCGCATCTTCGTCGCCACGCAGCGCGGCGTGATCCACGTGTTCCGAGATTCTGCGGACCACCCGGCGAAAAAAACGAAGGTCTTTCTCGATCTCCGCGACCGCGTGATCTACCGCGACAAGATGAACGAGGAAGGCTTCCTCGGACTGGCCTTCCATCCGCGCTACGCCGAGACCGGTGAGTTCTTCGTCTACTACACCACACGCGAAGCGGAGCACACTTCGGTCATCTCGCGGTTCCGCGTGTCGCCCGACGATCCGGACCGTGCCGATCCCGCCAGCGAAGAAAAGCTGCTGGTGATCAAGCAACCGTTCTGGAATCACAACGGCGGAACGGTCGCCTTCGGCCCCGACGGATACCTCTATATCGGCCTGGGGGACGGCGGTTCGGCGAATGATCCGTACGGCAACGGCCAGAACCTCGGCACGCTGCTGGGTTCGATTCTCCGCATCGACGTCGATCACAAGGATGCCGGTCTCAACTATGCGATTCCGCCCGACAACCCGTTCGTTGGACGACGAGGCGCGCGGGGCGAGATCTGGGCGTACGGGTTCCGCAACGTGTGGCGGCTGGCCTTCGACCGCGAAACGGGGACGCTGTGGGCGGCCGACGTCGGACAGAATCTGTGGGAAGAAATCGATATCGTCACCAAGGGCGGCAACTACGGCTGGAACCTGCGGGAAGGCCGCCACAGCTTCGGTCCGAAAGGCAGCGGACCGCGACCGGACCTGATCGAACCCATCTGGGAATACGACCACGGAGTCGGCAAGTCCATTACGGGCGGGTTGGTGTATCGCGGTCGGCGTCTGCCGCAACTGCGGGGCAAGTACCTCTATGCGGACTACGTCACCGGCCGCATCTGGGCGCTGACGTATGACGCCAAAAGCAACCGCGTTCTCCGTAACGAACGCATCCGCAGCCCGCAGTTTCCGATCATTTCGTTCGGCCAGGACGAAGCCGGCGAAGCGTATTTCCTGACCGTCACGGCCGACGGTCGCGGGATCTACCGGTTCGAACCTACGGACTGACGGGCCGGTATCGCGTCACCGGCTTCCCCACGACCGGGGAGAAGCTTCGCGCGCCGGGCCGCGTCCGCCCAACAACCGCGTCTCATGCGTGTCGTCGAAACCATTCTGCTGGTATTGCTGGTCCTGGCGGCCCTGGTGGGCTGGTTGCTCTTCGGCATCGCACCTCCGCCGGCGGTCCCGCCGCCGGTGCCGGTGCGCCAATCCGGCGGCGGTGCGCCGCAACGGGGTCCCGCGCCTCTCGTGCCGCCGCCGCACATTGCGTCCTTCTGCGGCGGCTGCCATGCCTTCCCCTCGCCGACGAGCTTTCCAAAGGACGCCTGGGCCCGCGAGGTCCGCCGCGGTTTTCAGTTCTACCGTCAGTCTTCGCGGACGGATCTGGTGGAACCGATCGAAGCGGACGTGGTCGCATGGTTCCGCCAAGCCGCACCCGATCGGCTGCCTTTGCCATCCATCGAACAGTCGCCGTCGCCGCTCCGGTTCGAAAGCCAGACGGTTCCCTTCGTCACACCACAACCGTTCGCCGCTGTCTCGGCCCTCGACGTCATCCCGGGCTCGGTCACGGGCCTGAATCCGGCGGTGATCTTCGGCGACATGTACAGCGGAAACATCGCCGTGCTGCAGCCCGGTCCGGCACCCGGCGATCGTGCGACGCACGGCGGGACACCCGTCGGGCTCACGGTGACCGTTCTCGCCCGATCGTCTCACCCGGCGGGAATTCACCTCGCGGACCTCGATCGCGACGGCGTCGCCGACTGGGTGATCGCCGATCTGGGCAGTTTCGAACCCGCAGACCATGAGCTGGGCCGCGTGTTGTGGCTGCATGGCGAACTGCCTCCGGGCGCGGCCTCGCCCGACCGGCCGGGCGGCGACGCCGATGCAGCGAAATCGGCTCCGCCACGCACATTACGGCTGCCGGTCATGGAACGCCTGGAACTCTCGGAGCTGGCGACCGGCTTGGGGCGGGTCGCGGACGTCCGTCCGATCGACGTGGATGCCGACGGCGACATGGACCTGGCCGTCGCGGAATTCGGCTGGCTGGAGAGCGGGCGACTACTCTGGCTCGAGCACCGGGACGACGCTCAACCGCCCTCGCCTCTCGCGACGTTTCAGTTGCACGAACTGGATCCGCGGCATGGCACGATCCACGTTCCGATCACGGATCTGGACAGGGACGGGCACGAGGACATCATCGCGCTGTTCAGCCAGGAACATGAAAGCGTCGAAGTGTTTCTCAACCGGGGCAGGGGAACCTTCGAAAAACGTCTGCTGTATGCAGCCGGCGACCCGGCCTATGGCTCCAGCGGGATCGAGCTGACCGACCTGGACGGCGATGGCGATACCGACGTGCTGTACTGCAACGGAGACACACTGGACAGTTTCTACATCAAGCCGTACCACGGCCTGAAATGGCTCGAAAACGACGGCGCGGGAGGTTTTCGCCCCCGCCAATTGACGCACATGCCGGGCATCCATCAGGCCCGGACCGCCGACCTGGACGGCGACGGCGACCGCGACATCGTGGCCTGCGCGTACCTCCCGGAACGCCTGCTGCGCAGCGTCCCCGAACAACGCCTCGACACCCTGATCTGGCTGGAACAGGCCGCGCCGGGACGCTTCGTCCGGCACCCGCTCGAGGCCTCATCGGTGGGTCACGTGGCGCTGGCGATCGCGGACCTGGACCGCGACGGCCGTCCCGACATCGTGACGGGCAACTTCACGAACCAGACCGAAGGAACACGGCACAGCGCATGGCTGAGCGTGTGGTGGAATCGTGGCCGCCGCAGCGTGTTGTCCGTGCCGCGGCCGTGAATCCTTCCCGACATCCGAGCCGCGGCGGGATGAACTGAGACTCGGTCGCAGGCCAGAACTCGATTTCAATCGGCGAAAAACCGCCGCATTGCCCTCACCGAAGCACGAACGGCCTTCTGCGATCCTCTAGAATCCCCGCCGAAGAACCGTCGTCACGATCCGCCCGGCAAAACAACGGCGGGGGACCGACGCACCAGCGCCCTCTGACGGCGCGACGTCGGAGAGTCGACGATAAACCGGGGATGCCACACGAAAGGAGAATCAGCATGAAAGGCAACGACGCGGTCATCGACGCATTGAACGCCGGTCTGACGATCGAACTGACGGCGATCAACCAGTACTTCATCCAGGCGAAGATGTGCCGCAACTGGGGTCTGAACCGCCTGGCCGATCACCACTATCACGAGTCGCTCGAAGAAATGCGGCACGCAGAGAAGCTGATCGACCGGATCCTGTTTCTCGATGGCGTCCCGGAGATTGCGCGCTACGACGTGATCCGCGTCGGCCAGGATCCCAAGGAACAGCTCCAGTTCAGTCTCGATCTGGAACTGAAAGCGGTGCGCACCTACAACGACGCCATCAAACTGGCCGCCGACGCGAAGGATTCCGGCAGTCGCGAGCTGATGGAGCAGATTCTGGTCGAAACCGAGGAAAGCGTCGACTGGCTGGAAGCCCAACTGCATCTGATCGACACGGTGGGCATCGAGAACTATCTCGCGATGCAGATCGGCGAAGACAAGGACTGACCGGTCGCCGAACAGAATCCACCGATCACAAAACGGAAACGGTCGCGGGCCCCCAATGGCCTGCGACCGTTTTTTGGTGCTCGTCGGCCACGCACTTCGATCGATGACACCACCGACGCCGGCGAGCGCGACCGGAACGGGCCGACGACGTCACGATGTCGCGGGCTCGACGACCGATCGTTCCGCGGCCTGCCGCCGCTCGGCCTCGGCCAGTAGCTGCCGGATCCGACGATGGCATGCCGTGCAACCGCCGCCGGCCATCGTTTTCTTCATCACGCCGCGAACCGTGCGGCAACCGTGCGCCGCGATCGCGGCGGACACTTCACCGTACGTGACACGGAGACAGTGACACAGAATGCGGTCATCGTCGGCGTGGACGCTCCCACCGTCCGCAACGACGCCGCGATTCGACCGTTGCCATCCGGCCGTCAGCCCGAACAGTTCACAGGAAGCCGAACGGTCCATGCCGAGAAACTCCCGATCCCCCGCCTCCGTCCGTCACCACACGCCAAGGCGGGTACAACGTGGACGCTTACTTCGGACCGTAGCCGATGAAACGTCCGCGACACATGCCCGCGAAAACTGAGACTCAATCTCAATCCACAGCGAATTCTGATCGCCGGGCAGTGATCTGTCAAGGACGCAAGCCGTTTCGACCGGTCGTGCGTTCGAACATTCCGTTCCGCGCCGACCGGCACTGCATCCCCTGCCCCGACGATCGTCCAGTCACCGCCGATCATTCGGATGGCAGACCGGGACGCGCATCACCGACCGGCCGCATCCGGCCCCATGCGAAACCAGCGCTCCGTGGCCTGCACCGCCGTTCGCTCGGCCGAGAGCGCACGAGCGATGGGATGGTCAACCGGCCCGTCGCAATTCGCTCGCATGCCACGAGGGCTCGGGCAGTTCGACGCATGCGGCACCGCGCTCGGATAGAACTTCCGCCACGGATCGCCGGCAGCTCAGGATGACCACCTGCGACAGCTTCCCCGGACCTGTCGCAGCCTCGGCGTCGTCGGCCGATTGCAGTAGTGTCCGAAGCGCTTCGGCCACGCTTTGCATGCGACGCCGGTCGAGCGCTTCACACACGCCGTCCAGCACCACCGGTACACCGGCGTCGCCGCCGGCCCACGCGCGACAGGCCGCCAGCCGCAGTGCGAGTTGCAGCAGCACCCGCGTCGAGTCCGACAGTTGTGCGCACGGCAGCGTGGTCCCCGACGCGGTATCGACCATCAAACGGTTTTCCCCCAGCGGCATCCACAGAACCGAGTAGCGATCGGCGGTCAGCCTTCGCAGCAACGCGCCGGCGTCGCGGAGCACCGAGGGCTGGCAGCGGCGCTCGATCGTGGCTTTCGCAGCCAGCAGAGATTCCCGGGCCACGGCGGCCGCGATCCAGTCATGCAGGGCGTCGCGAAAACGCCGCCACGCGGCCTCCCGTTCGAACCGCATCCGCGCCCCGCGCAGGTCACCGCGATAATCGGCCGTCTGGGTCTCCAGTGCCTCGCACTCCGCCCGCAGTCGGGCGATGTCGCCTTCGGTATCGCGAAGCTCCGCTTCGACGATCCGCAACTGTTCGGAGTTCTGTTCCGGATCGAGCGTCCGCAGATCGTCTTCGGTAACCGCAATGTCCCCGTACTGTTCGACCAGGTTCTGCAGTTCCTGGCGGATCAGCTGCAGTTCTTCGTGCAGTTCCTCGTGTTGTCGCGCCTGTTCGATCCGGTTTTGAAATTCCGCGCGGCTGCGCGCTCCCCAGCGAGCCCGCAATCGCGCCGCCTGCTTGCGCAAGCGGCGCCGCGCACGCCTCAACGTCGCCCGCTGTTCACGAACCTCCTGCCACTGGCGGCGACGCTCCTCAGCCACACCACCAGGCATGTCTTCCAGACGCGCCGCCCATTGGCGGACGATCACGCAGGGATCGGCTCCCTCCTCCCACGTTGCTCCCAGTCGGGCCGCGACCGCACCGACTCGTTGTCCGAATTTCTCGACGCGGCGCTGCTTTCGCTCCAGCTCCCGTTCCATGCGGCGAAGCGCCGCCGCCATCTCGGCTGCTCGGCCGAGCCGCTCGATGACCGCGACCGCGTTTCTCAGCCGCGGGGCCAGCGCCGCGGCTCCGCCTTGCCGCGGTCCCGCAGCCTTTTTCGACGAACCGCCCGAAACGGAACCTCCGGCAGCCCTCTGGCGGACCAATGCATCGGCACTCTGCAGTTCATTCGATCCGATCCCGAGCTGGTGCAGCCCGTCGAACCACCGGCGCCGCGCCGCCGTCAACGCACGACGACTGCTCTGCAACCGCCGGCGATACACCCGTAACCGCCGCCGCAGGACGACGACGCGGCGCTGCCGTTCCTGGAGCGCCTCCAGCTCTACCAGAACCTGCGTCAGCCGTTCGATTTCACGGTCTGCCTCGGCGATTTCCGGGTCATCCGCCGCAGCCCGCCGTGGCTGCGGTCGTTCGGGCTCCGGCCCGTCCTGCGGCACGGTGGCGGCGGAG
>RFHO01000372.1 GCA_003696385.1 Planctomycetota bacterium
GTTCGCCAGGAAGGACGTGTATGGTGTCACGATGCCGTGTTTCAGCGCCAGACGCACCAGCTCATCGACCAGTTCCTGGTTGTGTCCGTGCAGGTCGAGCTCGTCGATGATCTCACCGATCCGCCGCACGGCCCACAGTGTTTCCACGAAGCTGTGGCTGTCGTCGCGCGAAAGATCCTCGAACCGCACGGGGAATGCGAACCGCTGTTCCTCACCGGCGATGCGGCCGGTCATCACCACCCGCGCCGCTCCCGGTCTGCGATATCGCCCCACCACGACCAGCTGTTCTCCGCGGAACAGATCTGGAACCGGCTTGGGGTAAACGCGGTACACCGGCGGCGGCTCGGTGTCCTTCTGCCCGTCGAACTCGAAACGCAACGCGACGTCGGTCATCACTGGTGCCGCGATCCGATTGTAGAGCCGAGCGACGTGCTCCTCGATGTTTTCGTTGGGACGCACGTACAAGGACACGCCTCCGTGTGCTCGGGCCAGACGGTCCAAGAGTCGGCTGTTGACGTCAAACCCGACCCCGAAGGCGAACAGACGCGCCTTTACCCGGTTGGCCTGTCGCGAGTTTTCGGTGATCCGCATTTCATTCTGCTCACCCACAGTGGGCAGGCCGTCGGTGAGGAAGACGACATAGCTGGGGCGCCCGGTGTCGTGCAGCATTCCGAATGCCGTTTTCAATGCCCCGTCGATGTTCGTGCTTCCCCCGGCGTGGATTCCATCGACGAAGGCCAGCGCCTGGGCGATGGTCTTGTCGTCGGCCCGCTGCAGTTCGGGGCGAAAGCTTTCGACCTGTGCGTCATAGGCAACGATGTTGAACAGGTCCCCCGGGTGTTTTTCGGAGCGGCGGTTCAACCGTTGGAGGACGAACTTCAAAGCTTCACGGGCCTGCTGAATCTTGGTCCCGCTCATGCTCCCGGACCGGTCGATGACGAACACGATGGTCTTCGCCGTGGGTGTCCGGTCGGCCTGGTGAATGTCGGGGGCGACGAGCAACAGGAAGTACCCATCGGCGTCGCGCTGCGGCCGATAGCTGAGCAGGTGTGCGCCGAGGAGTCCCTCCTTCACGCCGAACAGTACGCGCACGTCGTCCGGAGCCGCCACGTCGTGCAACGTCAGTGTGACCAAGGCGCGGTGTTCGTCAGGCCGCTTCACGGAAACGTCGTGCGAGGGACTGTATACGGTTTTCAGCGGCTGGGTTGTTTCGATCGCCAATTCGAGAGTCAGCCGCTTGATGGGACGTCCGGTGTGCTTCGCCGTACCCACCGGCAGCACGAAGTCGATCAGTCCATCCTGCGCGGACAGCAGATGCGTATAGCGCAGTTCCACACGCCGTTGTTTTCCCGGAGGAACCGGAAACACGCTCGTCTGGTAAAGATCGCGGCCAACGTATTCCAGCAACGCCGGATCCCGATGCTTGCGGACGATCTGCTCGTAGATGCGGCGGGCCTCGTCCTTCTTCAGCAGCTTGCCGGGGATTTCCTTGCCGTCGACCATCAACGTCAGGCCGGTGATGGCGGCACCTGGCGGTAGAGGGAACAGGAATTGGGCTTCGACAACTCGATGATCGGTGTTGCGGAAAATCTGTTCCACCTGCACTCGAGCAACCTGATCGCGGACCCGCGCGTGCACGTCGACGCGGTCGATTTCAAACTGCGGCGGACGTGGAATGGGCCTTGGTATGGGGATCGGCCGCGGCGGCGGAATCGGCGGCCTGGGAGGGATTATGATCACCTGTGACGGTGCTTTTGTCGCGGCGAGCAGGACAATGAACGCGCACAACCATCCACGGATCGTTCGCACTGCGAGGCGCCGTGCGTCACGCGTCGCGCCCGTCCGGCGGGGTGATCGAGTTCGAATGCGCCACGGTCCCGACCGCGTCGTCGCTGGAGTGCACTGCGTCGCACGCATGACGTCACCTCCCTTTTCCCGATTCGCAAACCGCCCGGCGAAAGGCGTCCGCCGAAGTATGCGAGCTCGAACGGGCAGCGGCCATTGATCCGGATTCAAACCGTCTGCCGGCGCGAGACCCTTTCAATGCCAGCCTCCGTGGAGTACGTGACGAAGTGCGCGATGGCAAGGTTCCCGCCCGATCCGGTTGTGGACGGGAATTGTCGGCGGTCGACGATAGAATGCTCTTCGCCGTCGGGGCCGCGTCTGCCGCATCGCATCCCCGGCAGCGCCCGCCGCGCGGAGGACCGGACGCCCAGCGAACGGGGGCCGGCGGAGCGATTGATAGATCGTGGTGTTGGTTCTGTGTCGTTCGTGCCGGTGCCGAACGCCGGCGTCGCTGATGAAGCTGAAGTGCCTCCCCGAGGATTTCGTTGTCGAGGAGATTGCTGCGGTCGAACCGACCGGGGGACCATTCGCGCTGTATCGGCTCGAGAAGCGATCTCTGGGAACTCCCGAGGCGCTGCAGGCCATCCGCCGCCGATGGAGATTGCCTCAGCACGCCGTCTGTCACGGCGGGTTGAAGGACCGCCACGCGCTGACGCGCCAGTACGTGACGATCTACCGCGGTCCGCGGCGGGATCTGCGGCAGACGAATCTCACCTTGACGTACCTGGGCCAGACGGAGCGGCCGTTTCGTTCCGCCGACATCGTTTCCAACGCGTTCGAAATCGTCTTGCGCGCTCTGACCGAGCGACAGGCAAAAGACGTGCTGAACACGGTGGACGTGCTGGCCACCGAAGGCGTTCCCAACTACTTCGACGATCAGCGCTTCGGGTCGGTGGGCGTCGGTGGCGATTTCATCGCCAAGGCATGGTGTCGCAAGGACTACGAACGGGCGCTGTGGCTGGCGCTGGCAGAGCCGAACGTCCACGATCGGGCCCGCGAGAAGCGGCAGAAGCAGATTCTGCGGGAATGTTGGGGCGACTGGGGTGAGTGCAAGCGCCGCCTGGAACGGTCGAATCGCCGCAGCGTCGTGACATTTCTGGCGGACCATCCCCGCGATTTTCGGCGGGCGCTGGCACTGTTGCCGAAGGATCTACGAAGCCTTTACGTGGCTGCGTTTCAGAGCGCGTTGTGGAATCGCCTGTTGGCGGCCTGGCTGCGCCAACTGTGCAAACCGGAACAGCTCGTGCCGGTTTCCTTCAAGCTCGGACGACATCCGTTTCCGACTCGCTTGGACGAAGGTCAGCGGGAGCGACTCTTCACCGCACGACTGCCTTTGCCCTCCAGGCGGCTTCGCGATGTCGACCCGCAGTTGCGCCCGTTGCTGGAGACCGTGCTGGCCGAGGAAGGACTGTCGCTCGCGGACCTGCGGATCCCCTATCCGCGGGATACGTTCTTTTCCAAGGGAATGCGACGCGCGGCCGTCCGGCCTGAGGCACTGTCGGCGGCGGAGGACGCCGACGAGTTGTATCCGGGGCGCCGGCGGATTACGCTGAAGTTCCGCTTGCCGCGAGGTGCGTATGCCACGATCGTCATCAAGCGGTTGACCGAGGTGGGTCGGCGGCCGTGACCGGAGGAAGCACGCAGGGCGTACATGTCCCGCACATCGCAGACGGAGGCCGAAGCCGACGTTCAGGTGGTCTGCGGGCGGATCGCCTCGGCACACCGGAAAGGCAGGAGGCATCGGTGATTCGAGTCATTTCGCTGCAGTCGGGAAGCAGCGGAAACAGCGTCTACGTCGAAGCCGACGGGGTCGCGATTCTGATCGACGCTGGAATCAGTGCGCGGCAGGCGAAGCGTCGCCTGGCCGAGTACGGCGTCGACGTCACTCGGTGTGCGGCGCTGCTGATTTCTCACGACCACAGCGATCATGCGCGTCATGCCGGGGTGTACCATCGGCTGTTCGGATTGCCCGTGTGCATGACGGAGCCGACGTACGATGCTGCTGCTCGGCGTTTGCGGCTGGGCGAAATCGGAGCGCTGAGATTCTTCGAAGCCGGCCAGTCCCTCCGCCTCCGCAGAGGCCGCGCAAGCCTGTGGGTGCACAGCGTGCCGACTCCGCATGACGGAGCGGACTGCGTCACGTTCGTGGTTGAGTCCGGGCAGCGGCGTCTGGGCATTTTCTCCGACCTGGGACACGTTTTCGGTGAATTGCGCGAGGCCGTGCAGTCGGTCGACGCGATGCTCATCGAAAGCAACTACGATCCGGACATGTTGGAAGCCGGCCGTTACCCGGAGGAACTGAAGCACCGCATTCGCGGTCCCGGCGGTCACCTGTCCAACGAAGAGTCGGCGGACCTGGTCGCGTTCGCCCTGAACCGCAACGCGAAGCTGCGGTGGGCGGCTCTGTGTCACCTGTCGAAGGACAACAACACGCCGGAGCTGGCCGTGCAGACGCACCGGGAGCGGTTCGGCGAAGCGATCCCCGTGCACGTCGCCAGTCGGTACGAGGCCAGCGGCGTGTGGACAGTGTGATGTGGGGCTGTGTTCCGCCGTTGGCGTGACACCGGCGAAACCGCGCCACCGACCGGGTGCCGGCAAGTCCCGGCAAGACGCGGAGCGGGTGTCGTTGATTTGAGCGGCTCTTCGACACGTTGGGTGTATCAAGGCGCCCGGCGCTGCCGGTCGTGCGGTTCAGCCGCCGCGTCCGGGGTGGCGGCGTTCAGAACGCGCGGCACCGCTTCCACACCCGCGACCAGCGGAAGGCTTCCGCCCATTCCGTGTCGAACTGCTGCCCCCGAGAGGCGGCCAGACGCTCCATGAGCACGTCCAAGGGCGCGAAGTCCGTGTCGTGCGCCCGTTGCAACTGGCTGCGGTGACTGCCGAGCATCCGCCGCTTGGCTTCCATCCAGGCAGTAATGTCGACCGCGAACTCGGGGAGGAATCCGGTGCCGGCCACCGTGTCCATCTCCCACACCGCCGGTGCCCGTCGCAAAGGCGCGGTGCCGGTCCGCTGCGCCGGAGAAGCAGCGAACCACGAGGACGCAAGGACGAGCTGGGCTGCGGCCCGGTGGTCGGGATGATAGTCGTGTTCGGAGTGGGCCAGCACGAGCGTCGGTTGGAATCGGCGGAAAATGTCCGTCAAGGCGCGGCGACGTTCGAGCGTATCCTGCAGTTCGCCGTCGGGAGCACCCAGAAAGAACACTTCCGCACCGATCACTGCGGCCGCCGCTTCTGACTCTTTACGGCGAACTTCCGCGAGCGGTTTTTCGCTGCCGCCATTCCGGGGGACGCCCTTGTCACCGCGACAACACACGACCCAGCCGACCGCGGCGCCTTCGGCCGCGGCGCGGGCCAGCGTGCCCCCGCACAGCAGCTCCGCATCGTCGGGGTGCGCAACGACGGCCAGGATCCGTTCGTTGGAGAAATCCAGTCGCATCGTATCCACCCTTCAGCGCGAAAGAGCCTTGGTGAGATGGGCGGCGGCGGCCGGGTGTTCGCGCGTCGCTCCGGTGCCGTGGCGTCGATGCGCCGACCGAACGTCGCGGCTGACGGCACAGCACATGCCGGTATCCGACTGGGAACGCCCCATCGTTCAGACGACGTTTTCCGGCGAAGCGAGCGTCTGTTCGTCGGTGACGATGACGCAGTCGGGGTGTTCCCGCAAGTAGGTCACCGGGTAGTCGTCTCCGGGTGTGCCCAGCAGCGCCAACCGCAGCACGGTATTGGCCCAGTCCAGAGCGATACCGTTACGGCAGTAAAGACGGACACGTCGCGCCTCGAGAATCTGTCGCATTCCCAGCGTCAATGCTTTGCGCGGGTAGCCTTCCAGATTGCCGCCGATCCGTGCGCGGATCGCGTTGATCGTCCGCGTGAACTCGTTCAAGTACACCAGTCGCGGCTCGGAGTCCCGGACGTGCGGCTCCGGTTCGTTGAACGCGACATGACCGTGGATCCCGATTCCGCCGTACGCCGTCTGAATTCCGCCGGAGCGCTCGATCCGTTCCGCCAGGCGATGCACATTGTCGCGGGTGGGGAAGACCACGTTTTTCCCCGCCGGCCGCAGCGGCCGCCGGATCCGCTCCAATAGCAGCTCGTGCAGTGCGCGGCGGAAGCTGAGCGGGTGCGACGCCGGTAGCTCGACCCCGTTTTCGTCACACAGCTCGTCCATCATGAAGAAGCGGCAGCGCTTCAGCGAGATGCCGCGGCGGTTGATTCGCTCGGCCAGCAACGGGTACTGGCCGGTCGGCCCCACGGGAAGGATCAGGTTCGTCCATCGTCCACGGCGTTCGTTGGCTTCGATCTCGCCGGCGAGTTCTTCGGCGAAGTGTTCGTGCAACGCGTCGACGTCCGGGAGCACCACCAGACGGTCACCGGCGCGGCGTCGGACAGCCGCCGGCGACATGGCCAACAGACGGCGTACTTCGTCACGGCGATCGAGCGGGCATGTCATCGATGCGGACCTCCAGCGGGGTGAACATGTCGCGTCGCGGAAATTGGCCGGACGATCGCGCGGCCGGTCCCGATGGCGAGAAAGCCTCCCCACCGCCGCCTCGTTGGCAACCGCCGAACGCGCCGATACGGTACAGTCTGCACGTGCGCGTGCCGGCACCGCGTCCGAGCTGCCGCGATCCCTTCGAGGTTCCGCCCTGCCGGTTCGGCACGCACGCCGACGGTAAAAGCGATGGGCACGGGGCACATCCCGGCCGCGGTCCGGCGGAACGTCGTGCCGGCCGTTTCCGTCATGCAGCAGGGGAGATAAACGTGCAGCTTCCGATCCACGACAACCTGACGCAAGCGAGAACGACTTTCGTGACGCATCTGGAATGCAGTCTGCACGGCGACCGGTACCCGGCCGACCAGGTGCACGGCCTGTCGAAGGCGGGCAAGCCGCTGCTGGTTCGCTACGACCTCGAGGCGATCGAGCGGTCTGTGACGCGGCGGGAACTTTCGGAGCGTCCGGCAGACATGTGGCGATACCGTGAATTCCTGCCCGTGCGACGGGCAGCAAACATCGTCAGTCTGGGGGAATCCCATACGCCGTTGATTCCCGTGCCCTCACTGCGAACGGGCAGCGGCGAGGTCCTGATCAAGGACGAAGGCCGTCTGCCGACCGGCTCGTTCAAGGCACGGGGGCTGTGCATGGCGGTGTCGATGGCCAAGGAGCTGGGATTGCGTCGACTGGCAATGCCCACCAATGGCAACGCCGGAGCCGCTCTGGCCGCGTACGCGGCGCGAGCCGGGATGGAAGCGTACGTGTTCTGTCCGGAGGACACTCCGGAAACCAACGTCCGCGAAATCGCGGCCCAGGGAGCGCGCGTCTGGCGGGTGAACGGTCTGATCAACGATTGCGGCCGGCTGGTCGCCGAGGGCAAGGAGGCAATGGGGTGGTTCGACCTTTCGACGCTGAAGGAGCCGTATCGCATCGAGGGCAAGAAAACGATGGGGCTGGAGTTGGCGGACCAGTTCGGCTGGGATGTGCCGGACGTGATCTTCTATCCGACCGGTGGCGGAACGGGCCTGATCGGGATGTGGAAGGCGTTTCGGGAACTTCAGTCCATCGGTTGGCTGGGGATGCGATTGCCGCGGATGGTGGCCGTTCAGGCCAGCGGTTGTGCACCGATCGTGCGGGCGTTCGAGCAGGGGACGGAATTCGCGGAACTTTGGGAAAACGCCCACACCGTGGCGTCGGGCATCCGCGTCCCTGCGGCGATCGGGGACTTCCTGATTCTTCGCGCCGTTCGGGACTCCGGAGGATTCGCGATTGCTGTGGACGATGAAGCCATTCTGGCGGCACGCGACGAGATCGGAAAACGTGAGGGGGTGTTGTTGTGTCCCGAAGGCGCCGCGACGGTGGCGGCCTATCGCAAGGCGCTGGCCGAGGGACGCGTCACGCCACAGGAAACGGCGGTATTGTTCAACTGCGCCAGTGGGCTAAAGTACCCGCTGCCGGACGTATCCGGACAACTGGACTGCCGTCAACCGGTCGACTGGGGCCGACTGATTGATGCAGGAACGTGACGGACCGGTGTCGGTACCAGCGATGCGACGGCTCGTTCGTCCAAGAGAGCAACGCCATGGAAGAACGCGGTGAATCGTTTTCGGACAGGCCAGGTGGAAACTCGGAGGGCAGCACGCCGGAAACGCCGCGCGACGGCGCACGCTCCGACCACGTACGCGACAGCGGCGACGGCGCGGGGGGCGACGGCCGACCGGCACAACCGGTCCGCAAGGGACCGCGCACCAAACGCGATTGGGTCGACGACATCCGCCGCGTCGCCGACCTGTTGGAACAGGATGACGCTTCTACCGGCGATCTGAAGATCCTGGCCCGGTCGCTTCGTGAGCTCCGCTATTCGTTCACCGTGTTTTCACGGTATCGACACCGTCGCAAGGTGTCGGTCTTCGGTTCGGCCCGCACGAAGCCGGAGGATCCCGCTTACCGGCAGGCGGTCGAGCTGGGCCGGCGGATGGCCGAACACGACTGGATGGTACTCACGGGAGCCGGCGGCGGCATCATGGAAGCGGCACACGTGGGGGCCGGTCGCGAAATGTCGCTGGGGGTGAACATCCTGTTGCCGTTCGAGCAGCAGGCGAACCCGGTCATCGCCGACGATGAGAAGCTTGTCCACCTGCGCTACTTTTTCACTCGGAAGCTGCTGTTCGTGAAGGAAGTCAGCGCCGTGGTGCTTTTCCCGGGGGGGTTCGGCACACAGGATGAAGGCTTCGAAACGCTGACGCTGATCCAGACAGGCAAGCGCGACATGATGCCGATCGTGTGCATCGATCCGCCGCACTCCAGCTACTGGGAGCGGTGGGATGCATTCGTCCGCGACGAGCTGCTTGCGCACGGGCTGATTTCGCCGTCCGACACGTCGCTGTACCATCGCACTCAGTCGGTGGACGACGCGGTCGGACACGTGCTGCAGTTCTACCGCGTCTACCACAGCATGCGGTATATTCGCGACGTTCTGTACTTCCGGCTGTTGGCGCGGCCGTCCGCCGAGTTCATCGAGCGGTTGAACGACGAGTTTGGCGACATCTTGGTAAAGGGGCGTTTCGAATGTCGTGAACCACACGCACACGAGGCCGACGAGACGCACATCGTCCACCTGCCGCGGTTGACCTTTGCCTTCAATCGACGCGATTTCGGTCGGCTTCGCCAATTGATCGACTATCTGAACCGCGAGCTGGAGCCGGATCCCGAGCTGGTTGCGGAGGCGCAGCGACGATTGGCCGCCCGTGAAGCGCCGGTTTCGGATATCGACCCGGAAGACTGAAACCCGCCGATCTGTATCCGGCGACGTTCGCGGCGTCCGAGATGCGGGCCGGCGCGGTGACAGACGGGCCAGGCGGCCCGTCGTTTCACGTCACGGCGCAATCCGCCACGACCACTTCTGCGACGCGGGTACGTGCCGGAAAGGTGCTGCGATGGTCGCACGTCGTTTCTTTGACTGGCATTCCCCTGCCCTTCCGCAGTTCGCCGCCGCGCTGCAGGAACGGTTCGGTACGCAGGGCGACGAAAGCTGGAGCGAGGCACTGCTGGTGGTCCCGAGCCGCCTTGTGGCGCGGCGACTGCGTGAACTGCTGCTGGATCTCGACGAACGCGGCGCTCTGGGGGGCGGAGCCGGCTGGGTCGAGATCGTGACCGTCGGTGCATTTCCTGAGCTGCTTTACGAGGCGGCCAAACCGTTCGCCGACGAACTGACGCAGGCGCTGGTCTGGATGGAAGTCCTGCGCACGGCAGAACGACATGAGCTGGAGGTTCTGTTTCCGTTGGGGCTCACCGAAGCCGAAGAGGTGGA